>JAITOQ010000096.1 GCA_031289865.1 Clostridiales bacterium | reverse complement strand
CCACAAAAAAGTCAAGCAGGTTATGTTAAAAACAATCTTTCTTTATATATACCACATAAAATATGGGAATTGTTGCCCAAAGAGGTAACGAAGGACACAAAGCCAAAGATTAAAGTTGTGGCGAACAACAAAGATTATGGAGAAAAACGAATTATTGCAAGGACCTATTTGATTAGTGGCTGTACCGAAATCTTAAAAGACAATCAAGCATTGGGTGCAAATAAAGAATTGCTCAAAAGAGTTAAATTTTCTTATAAAGATGGAATCATTTATTTGCAGTTTGCACATCTAAGCTAAAAATCCACTTAAGTGTAGATAAATATATGGTCTTTTTGCGAACAAAAGACCTTGCCGTCGCAAAAGGCTTTGAGAATAATCCGAGTCATGTGATAGCGAACTGGATGAGAACATATAGAGCGATAGAATATTTAGGTCTTTGGGAAATGCTATATAACCCCGATTTTAACTCACTCGAATATGAGAGAGTTAAAACGGAAGCCCCCGAGAACGGTTTTGTCATGACACCGAAACGGTGGGCGGAAACAACGGGCGCGGTCGGCATAATTCCGTCAATGGGTAAATATGCCGAGATTTACGCTCATAAAGATATTGCTTTCAAGTTTGCAAGTTGGCTTTCGGTAGAGTTTGAATTATATATCGTTAAGGAATTTCAACGCTTAAAAGCTGAGGAGAACAAACACCTTGAATGGAGCGCGAAGCGCGAGCTTTCAAAACTCAACTACCATATACACACCGATGCGATAAAAGAAAACCTTATTCTCCCCAAATTGACGCCGATTCAGAAAAGTTACGTTTACGCTGACGAAGCCGACCTTTTGAACGTTGCACTATTCGGCGAAACGGCACGGGAGTGGAGAGAAAAGCATCCCGATGAAAAAGGCAATATGCGCGACTATGCGACGCTTCATCAGCTTTTGGTTCTTGCAAACATGGAAAGCCACAATGCCGCTTTTATAACGGAGGGCTTATTGCAAGTAGAAAGACTTGAAAGGCTACGCGGTATAGCCGAGCGTGAACTTAGAGTGCTTTTACAGCAAGCTACAAACAGCCCGTTACTACTCGGTAAAACCGACAAGAAAAAGTAAACAGCAACACAAACGACTCATTTTTCATTGCAAAATCCGACCCCATTCTCTTCTATTACAAAGAATCCCCGCATATATTTATGTAGGGATTTTTTTTATTACGGGAGTTTTTTTTATGGGGCGAAACGTATTGATTATCGGGTTTAAGCGGAGCGGGATTTCTGCGGCGAAGCTGTTTCATTTTTTGGGGGATGGGGTGTATGTTTGCGACCGTTCCGAAATTCGGGATATTCCCGAATGGGTGAAGGGTGATAGGAACGGGCTTATGTACGACGAGTTATTCGAGGGGATCGGGCTTGTCGTCTTGAGTCCGTCCGTAGACATCAAGTCGGAAATGGTTTGCGAAGCCCAAAAAAGAAACATTGCGGTAATCGGTGAAACGGAGGGAGCTTACCGCGTTTTTAACGGACGGGTCACGGCGGTGACGGGGACGAACGGAAAGACGACGACAACATCCCTCATCGAGGCTTTCTATTTAAAGGGCGGTAAAAAAGCCGCTGCGCTCGGCAATATCGGGATACCGTTTTCGGAATTTATCAAAAAGGATATCGACGAAGCGGTGCTTGAGGTCAGCAGCTTTCAACTCGAAAGCACCCGTGACTTTAAGCCGCATATCGCGCTCTTTTTAAACTTTGCGCCCGACCATTTAGACCGCCACAAGGACTTAGAGGAGTATTATTCGGCAAAGGTGAAAATCTTTCAAAATCAGACAAGCGAGGATTTTGCAGTCATAAATGCGGACGACGAAATTCTCTTTGACCGTTTTAAGGACGGTATTACCCCGTATGCTTTGGGACTTTCAAGCGACGTTTCGGAGAGGTTTCAAAACCGAAATTTACCGCGCCTCTATACCTTTTCCGCAAAACGAAAAACCATAGGCGCATACGTTGAAAAAGAAGGAATTTTTTTTGACGACGGGGCAAAGACGAGGCGAGTTTGTTCGCTTTCGGACGGCAAATTAAAGGGCGCGCACAATCTCGAAAATGTCCTTGCGGCAATCACCGCGGCTTGTCTTTCGGATATAGAAAACACGGCGGTGATAAATGCGCTTTCGGAATTTCAGCCCGCGCACGCCCGTATCGAATTTGTCAAAAAAATCGAAGAAACCTCGTTTTTTAACGACAGCAAAGGCACGAATATTCACGCGTCAATTGCCGCCGCAAAAGCCATGACGGGATCGACCGCGCTTATTTTGGGCGGGAGCGACAAGGGTGAGGACTTCCGCGTTTTGTTCCGCGCACTGCCCGACAACATTATTTCGGTCTATGTCACGGGTGAAAACGCGTCTAAGATTATCGAGGCGGCGGGTGAGTTTCCGCATGTGAAGATATGCGGATTAAAGACCCTCAAAGAATGCGTCAAAAAAGCCTATGAGGAGCGTCCTAAAAACGTCCTCTTATCTCCCGCGTCCGCAAGCTTTGATCGCTATAAAAATTATGAGGAACGCGGCGTAGTCTTTGAGAAGCTTGTGGAGGAATTATGAATTTCACCCAAAACAAGTCCGATCCGTTAATCCCGATCATCACGGTTTTTTTAAGTCTTTTCGGGATACTGATGATCTATTCGGCGAGCAGTTACGGAGCGAATATCGCTTACGGAGATTCTTTTTTTTATGTAAAAAAGCAAGCGATTTCCTTTGCCGCGGGGCTTGTCGTCATGTTCGGCATGAAATATTTCGACCTATCAAAATTGGTGAAACTCCGCTATTTGATACTCGTCGTATCGTTGGTGCTTTTAGCGCTCGTCTTTGTGCCGGGATTGTCCTACAGCAATTACGGTGCGACGCGGTGGATCAATCTCGGATTTACGACCATTCAACCGTCGGAGCTTTCAAAATTCGGATTTATCCTATTTGCCGCCGCCGAAATGTCCGTCAAGGATATGCGGAAATTTAAAAATACCTTTCCCGTATTTTTAGCGGGCGGCGCGATGTGCGGACTCATTATGGCGGAGCCGAATATGTCTATCACGATGTGCGTCGGTATCGTCATGATTATCATGCTCTTTGTCGGCGGCATGAAATTAAAAACCATGCTGATGCTTGCTCTGCCGATTATAGTCGGCGTTATTCTCTTGATTGTCCTCGAACCGTACCGTATGAAACGCTTGACCGCATTTTTAGACCCGTGGGCGTCGCCGAAAGCCGAAGGATATCAACTGATACAATCATATTACGCGTTAGGATCGGGCGGTTTTTTTGGAGTAGGGCTTTTTCATTCGCGGCAAAAATATCTTTTTCTGCCGTTTTCCGAATCGGATTTTATCTTTTCTATCGTCGGAGAGGAGCTTGGTCTGTTGGGCGCGGCTTTTGTCATAATCCTTTTTGTGATTTTGACGGTACGGATAGTCAAGTCCGCGCTTCGTGCCGAGAACCGTTTTTACGCATATCTATCCGCGGGAATAGCCGCGCTGATTGCCGTCCAAACCGCCATAAATATTGCCGTCGTAAGCGGTTCTATACCGCCGACGGGATTACCGTTACCGTTTATGAGTGCGGGGGGAAGCGCGCTCCTATCCTATATGGCTGCAATCGGCTTGACTATGAACGTGTCGGCTCATAAAAACCCGTTAGGTAACTTCGGCGATAGCGGATTGGTCGGGTCGTTTAGGATTAAAAAGAGGCGAAGTATTCTATAAAAGCCTTGTTTTTGCAGTATTCTAAAAAACGCCGTTTTGCAGAATACTTGCGGAAAGCACACATCTCACAACCTACACATATTATTACGATAGACGGATTTTTTCGGAGCTTTACCTATGTATACCTATATTGTGCGCGGTGGAAACAAATTAAACGGCAGTGTGCGCCTAAAAGCCGCCAAAAATTCGGTGTTGGCTCTCATTGCCGCGTCGATTTTGACGGAGGACGACGTCATATTAAAAAATTGTCCCGATCTCACGGACATTGCAAACAAGCTGAAGATCGTCAACAGTATCGGAGCAAAGGCTCTTTGCGGCGGCGACGATATTTTTATCAATGCGCGAAATGCGCGAAATACGGGCATGTCGGCGGAGCTTGCGAGGACACTACGGTCGTCCTTTGTCCTTTTGGGCCCTATCTTGTCGCGGTTTAAAGAGGCAAAAATCTATTTGCCCGGCGGGTGTAGGATAGGACAGCGACCCGTGGATATCCATCTTGACGCGCTCGAAAAGCTCAATGTAAAGATTACAAATCACGAAACCTATCTCCTATGCGACGCGAGGGAGATGCGCGGAAGCGGCGTAACCTTTAAATTTCCGAGCGTGGGCGCGACGCAAAACGTCATGATGGCGGCGGTTCTCGCGCACGGTACGACGACGATCCAAAACGCGGCGAAAGAGCCCGAAGTCGTAGATTTACAGAATTTTTTAAATGCGATGGGCGCAAGCGTCGCTGGCGCGGGGACGGGAACGATAGAGATAAACGGGGTGGAAAAGCTGCACGGCGCGGTATACACCCCCATATCCGACAGAATCGTCGCGGGGACGCTTGTCCTTGCGGCGGCGGCGTGCGGGGGAGATTTGACGATAAATAACGCTTGCCCTCATCATCTAAACGCGCTTTTCGAGATTTTAAAAGACAACTATTGTGAGATAGAATACAGCGGCGACACGATACGGGTGAGGAGCGACGGGCGATTGAATGCCCTCGGAGAGATAGCCTCAGAGCCGTATCCGTTTTTTCCGACCGACCTCCAGCCGCAATTGACCGCGCTTGCAGCGGTTTGCTTAGGAAACACGGGGATAACGGAAAAAATCTTTGAAAACCGTTTCGGACACATTGCGGAGCTAAAAAAGATGGGCGCAAAAATCTATGTGGACGAGAGAGCGCGTACCGCGCTCGTCCAAGGGGTAGACGCGCTTTACGGCGCGGAGGTGAGTGCGTGCGATCTTCGTTGCGGCGCGTCGCTTGTGATTGCGGCTATGCGCGCAAAGGGTATCAGCGTGATACACGGAGTGGAGTATATCGATAGGGGATATGAAAATTTTGAGATGATGCTGCGCGGATTGGGCGCGGATATCGTGAGGGTACAAGAGTGCAAAAGGAAGCCTTTGCAAAAAATTTTTGATAAATGAGAAAAGACTATCAAAAATAGTTGCAAATTTTTCGACTTTTTATTATAATAGATAGGCGGCTTGTGAGAATCTATGATTTTTTCATAAAAATATTACACGCGGGAATGGCTCAGTGGTAGAGCGTCGCCTTGCCAAGGCGAATGTCGCGGGTCCGAATCCCGTTTCCCGCTCCAATGGCACCATAGCCAAGTGGTAAGGCAGAGGTCTGCAAAACCTTTACTCTCCGGTCCGAATCCGGATGGTGCCTCCAAATTTTTCTTTTAGCCGTAGTGGCGGAATGGCAGACGCAAAGGACTTAAAATCCTTCGGGGGCAACTCCGTACCGGTTCGAGTCCGGTCTTCGGCACCAAAAAAAATGATTGCCTTCGTCTAAGGACGGCGGCTTTCTTTTTTATCCCGCAAAAATTTTAAGGATAAATCGGTTGAGGAAGTCAAAAGCACATTGTGGAATTAAGGAGTTTTATGAAATCCAAAATCAATTTTCACATACACACCACTCACAGCGACGGCGGAAAAACGCCCGCCGAGGTTGTCGCGCTGCTTGCGGAGACGGTGGTAGAATACTTCGCTATTACCGACCATGATAAAGTGACGGGAAATATCGAGGCGGCGGAGGCGGCTGTGCAATACGGCTTAAAGCATATCGGCGGCATAGAGCTGTCGTGCTGTTTTGCGGACGGCGAAATCGGATTTGACGAGTCGTGGGCTTGTCATATTTTGGGGCTTGGTATCGATGCGGCTAAAATGCAAGCGGAACTCACGCGAATCGAGGCTGAAAAGGACGTGCAATTTCGCAAGTTATTTGACTTGCTCGTCGCGGACGGCTATAATATAGATATCAAACGCGTGACTATAAACGGCAAAATCCCCGCCCGAAAAACGCTTTCAAAGGAACTCATAAACAAGGGCTACGCCAATAGCGGCGACGAATGCTACGAAAAAATCCTCAACACGGAGCGTTACAGAAAGTACGCGAAAATCAAGCCGACTATCAAAGACGGGATCGATGTAATCCACGCTTGCGGCGGGCTTGCCGTGTGGGCGCACCCGTTCGGAGTGACTCGCGGCGGCAAAAGAGAGATCGCCCGTGAGCAAGTTGTAGAGCTGTTGCGGAGCATGATCGATTACAAAATCGACGGTATAGAAGCGTATTATCACAAGTATTCCGCGGAGCGGATTCGGCTGTTGGAAGCCCTTGCCGACCAAAATAAATTGCTCAAGTCAATCGGTACGGATTTTCATTGCTCGTCGTTTGACGAGGAAAAACACCCCGAATATATTGCTCTCCGACAGAGGGAAAGCATTGTTTTTGATGTTGACGGCATAGAGCCGAACGAGAGTATAGTAAAAGGGTTGTATCGGATATGAAAGATATTGAAAAACTAATAGATTTTATGAAATCCGTACTCGCTGATGATCATACAGGGCATAATCATCAGCATTCTTTACGTGTCTTGAACAATGCTCTCAAAATTCATGAGGGCGAAAGGCAAGGCGACAAGGATATTATCTGTGCTTCTGCTATTGTTCATGACTGTATGGATAAGAAATTGTTCCGCGATACGGATGGGCAGATAGTTAAAATCCGTATTGCACTTAAAAGTAATGGTTTTAATGAAAATGAAATTGAGCAGGTGCTGTACATTATAAATAATATTTCGTGGAACAATGGAAAGAATGTTCCTCTTGATAACGTCAATGCAATGATTGTTCGAGATGCTGATAGATTAGATGCAATAGGGGCTATGGGGATTATCCGCGCTATCGAATATGGGACAAGTCATTTGCGGCCGTTTTACGAGGACGTCAATCTCAAGATAGAGGACGAGAAATATACGCACGGTCAAGACTCGGATAGTACACTCACGCATTTTTATGAAAAACTGCTTTTTTTGAAAAATGCAATGCATACTAAAACAGGACGAAAAATGGCAAAAGAAAGGCATAAATTTATAGAGCAGTTTTTGAGCCGATTTTACAATGAGTTGTAGGGATTTCATATGACAACAAACAAAGCATTAAAAGCAATAATATAAAATACGGCGACAAAATGCGAAAACTGTATCTTTTTAGTCGGAGCAAAGAGGGTGGAGAGTTTGATGTCGAATGAGACTCGTGAGCTTGTGCTCTATTCATTATCGAGAGGTGATGGAAATGAATATTTGAAAAGATAGACGATTTTGCTTGAAAAGCTCAAGTATTTATGCTATAATCATATTGCTATGCTGAAATTTGACATGTGATTGCATAGTAGAAGTGATAGTTCCTCTACTAATTCGTTCAAGGCAATAGTATGTCGATGAGCGGCTTATGTATTAAACAATAAGAGGTTAGCGATATGCAAAGTGTACTTCAAGAATTTAACATTAAATTACAGCTTGAAAAAGAAGAAAGTCTTGTGAAAACACAAAAGGGGTTGTTGTCGTCTTTTTGGAGCGAAAATGCAACAACCCTTGTTAAGGATTTTACATACCACAAACTAACTCATTCAAAGGGTGTTTTGAAAAAAATACTTACGATTGTTAAAAATGTAGATTTGGAGCTATCGTCAGACGACTATTTTATCTTGGCAATGTCTGCACTTCTGCACGACATTGGCATGAGTATTGATATTTTAATTCATGATGATATACAGCAATGTGCAATAAAAAATTATCATGCAACACATGAACCGTCTAAACTAATTGCTGCTGATCCTAATTTTCAGAAATATATTCGAGATAATCATAATGCTTTATCTGCTGCGTATTGCGACCTAAAATTGGATATTTCTTTGGACATTTTGAGCAAGGAGCAAAAGCAAGCCATTATTGATTGCTGTCTTTATCATCGCAACTTGAACGAATCGTTTTTTACTGTTGAAGCAATAAACAAGCTTACAAAAAATCAGTTACTGGTTGCTTTGTTCCGTATGGGTGATGAACTTGACATCGGTACAGAACGTATCTCGCAAGGCGAACAGACTGCATTTAATAGACCCGCTGAAAGTGAATCATATTGGGAGCTAAACAAAAGAGAAAAAATCACAATAAGTGCGAGCAATGATGTGAAACTTAATATATATGTAAACAATGAGGATAGCAATCGGCACAATATTAATAAGTTAATGAACGGCGTAATTAGCGATTTTAATAAAAAAAATGGTGGGTTGTTTGCAATACTATGTCGATTGGGTGTTCGCATTTCGTTTAATGTCTTTGATTCGGGAGTGGAAACAGTCGACCGATTAGA
>JAITOQ010000082.1 GCA_031289865.1 Clostridiales bacterium | reverse complement strand
TCGATTTCAAGTAAATACTTCATTGTCTATATCCTTTTTATTTTTTATTTTTTTGTGGAGATTAGAGGTTGCAAAGACAAAATTTGGAAGAATCTGCCTACGCGAACTTGTTCGCCGGCAAAGTCTTGCAATACCTCGACGGACGCAAGGTCGCGTCGGATTTGGAAAAAATTTTTTCTCTGCACTCTTTTTAAAAACTTGAGTAATTTATAAGTTTTGTCCCTACTTCAATCGGGTATCCTCTTATTATCCGCAATTCTGCATTTTGCAATTTTGCAATTCTGCAATTCTGCATTTTGCATTCTGCATTTTGCATTCTGCATTTTGCATTCTGCATTATTTATTCCTCAATTTTCAACTTTCCGCTTTCAACTTTCAACTTAATATCAACCGCTTTCCCGTTCAAATACTCAAGCACAGACCCGTTCTGAAAATGAAAGGTGATTTTATATGCGGTCAGCTGTTGCTTCCCCGCCTTTAATCGGCGGTTCACAATATCGTTGCCGTACTTGCCGTCGCCGACGACAAACGAGCCGAGGTATTTGAGGTGTGCGCGGATTTGGTGGGTCTTGCCCGTTATCAATGTGACGTCGAGGAGCGTGAGATTTTGTTCTTTAAAGGTCTCGACTACCTCAAACCGCGTTTCTATCTCCTCGCCTTGCGGGTATTCGCTCACCGTGACCGTACCCGCTTTTTCGTCCTTTTCGAGATACGCTTTTTGTACGCCCGTCTTTTTAAAAATCCCGTACGCGAGCGCAAGATATTTTTTTTCGATCCAACGGTTTTTAAAGGCTTTTTCTATCTCGCGTTCCGCTATAGCATTCTTTGCAAAAAGTACAATCCCGTCGGTATTCGTATCTATACGGTGGCAAAGTACGGCGGTTTCGCAAAGCTCGCGCCGTATTTCACCCTCAAAGCCGTCCTCTCCGTCCGATTTGATCCCTTTTCGCTTGTAGACAATCAGTATATTTTCGTCCTCGTATTTGACGGACGGCGACGGCGGTGCATAATAGACCGTGACTTCGTCGCCATGATTTACGGTGACGTTTTCGTAGGTCTTTTTTCCGTTCAGCCGAATTTCGCCCTTGCGCAAAAGCATAGGCAAGACGCCGTAAGGCACGCCGAGCGTCTCCGCGGCTCTCAACAGTTTGACGGGCAAGCCCGTATGTATTCCGTTTCTAACGCTCATAATCTTAACTCTTCGTATCCAAAATGTCCTTGATTTCCGCAAGGAGGGTATTGATATCCTTGAACTGACGGTAGACCGACGCAAACCGCACATACGCCACGTCGTCGATCTCTTTTAGTCCTTGCATGACATAATCGCCGATTTTGCTGCTCGGAATCTCGTTGTCGGTCATATTATATACCTTTTTCTCGATTTCGGTGACTAATTCGTCGATTTTGGCGATCGGGACGGGGCGTTTTTCGCACGCCTTGATGATCCCGCCCCTTATTTTTTCCACGTCAAAGGGCTGTCTGTTGCCGCTTTTTTTGACGACATAGACCGAAACGGGTTCGATCTTTTCGTAGGTGGTGAAACGCTTCGCGCAGTTGATACACTCGCGCCGACGTCTGATAATCGTCCCGTCCTCGCTCACCCGCGAATCGATAACCTTACTGTCGGTCGCGCCGCAATACATACATTTCATAGGGTCTCCTTTTTTTTTGGGAAAATTAGAGGTGCGAGACAAAATTTTCTAGAAATTTTTTTCTCGCGCTCTTTTCAAATAGTCTCGCAATTTATTAAGTTCTACACCGACTTTGAGTTAGTGTCATTGTTGTTGATTTGTCGGTGTCATTCTGAGCTTGCGAAGAATCTCAAACGATTTCTCCGAATCACATCTCTTTTTATCCGTCATTCTGCATTTTGCATTCTGCATTTTGCATTTTGCATTATTTAATTCCTTACTTTTCAACTTTCAACTCTCCACTTTCAACTTTCAACTCTCCGCTTTCAACTTCCAAACTCTCCGTCATCAGTCTTTCCACTACGTCCAAAACATCTTCTCTCCCCGTTTTTTTCAGAGAGGACACGACGATAATATTCGCGTCGCCCGTCTTGAGGGTGGCAGCAATCTCTTTTTTTGCCTTTTGGATTTGGGAGCGGCTCAACTTGTCCGACTTATTCGCGACGATATAAAAAGGAACGGCTTTAAAATAGAGATATTCTATCAGACCGATATCGTCATACGACGGGCCGTGGCGTATATCTATTAGGACAAATACGCGTACGTTCCCGACCGTCTCAAAATACCCTTCCATGAGCTTGCCCCAATTCGCTTTTTCTTCCTTAGAAACCTTTGCAAAGCCGTACCCCGGTAGATCCGTCAAAACGAACTCGCCCTTGTCGGTCAACACGTCAAAATAGTTTACCAAACGGGTTCGACCGGGGGTGTTCGAGACACGCGCCGCATGATTTCGATTTACGAGCATGTTAATAAACGACGATTTCCCGACGTTCGATTTGCCCGCAACGGCAATCTCCATACGCCCGCCGTCTAAAAATCCCTCTTTCGACGCGGCGGACTTGATAAATTTTGTGTCTTTAATCAACATAATTTTTGCTTTATTTATAAGGTTCTGTCCCGACTTTAAGTAGTGTATTATGGTTTATTTGTCGGTGTCATTCTGAGCTTGCGAAGAATCTCAAACGATTTCTCCGAACCGCCTCTCTTTATCCTTACTTATTCCCTATTACCTATTACTTATTACTTGACGTTGCTCACTCTGCCGGTTGCGATGACGCTTCCGCTTCGTCGCTCTTCGCCGCAAAGCTCGTCCTAAGTACGGCTTCGATTTCCGCGAGGATTTCGGGGCGGTCTTTTAAGTATAGGGTCGCCTTTTCGCGTCCTTGCGCGATTTTTTCGTCCTTGTAGCTGATCCACGAACCGCTTTTCACGAGTAAGCCCGTCTCGATAGCTGTATCGACGATACACGACAGCTTTGATATCCCTTGTCCGAATATGATGTCAAATTCCGCGACCTTAAACGGCGGCGCAAGCTTATTTTTTACCACCTTGACCCTTGTGCGGTTGCCGACGTTGTCCGTACCGTCCTTGACGGAATCCGTCCGTCTGACGTCGAGGCGCATGCTTGCATAAAATTTAAGGGCTTTACCGCCGGGCGTGGTTTCGGGATTTCCGTACATAACGCCGATTTTTTCGCGGAGCTGATTGATAAATACGATACAAGTCTTTGTTTTATTCGACTCGCCCGCCAATTTTCGGAGAGCTTGACTCATGAGACGCGCTTGAAGTCCCATATGCGACTCGCCCATATCCCCGTCGATTTCGGCTTTAGGCGTGAGCGCGGCTACCGAATCGATAACCACGATATCGAGCGCGCCGCTTTTTACGAGCGCTTCCGCAATGTCCAACCCTTGTTCGCCGTTGTCGGGCTGCGATACCAAAAGGTCGTCGATATTCACGCCGAGCCTTTGCGCATACACGGGGTCAAGCGCGTGTTCCGCGTCGATAAAAGCCGCCGTCCCGCCTTTTTTTTGCGCCTCCGCAATGATATGCAGCGAAACCGTGGTTTTTCCCGACGATTCGGGCCCAAAGATTTCCACAATCCTCCCACGCGGTACGCCGCCTATCCCAAGCGCGAGATCGAGAGTCATACAGCCCGTCGGGATAACGTCGATCGCAACGGCGTTTTTACCGCCCATCTTCATAATCGACCCCTTGCCGAACCGCTTCTCTATCCCCGCAATCGCGGTCTCGAGAGCCTTGATTTTCTCCTCCGCGTCGGTAATCGGCGCGAGAATCCGTATCTCTTTTTTGTCGTCTTTTGCCATAACGTACTCCTTTATATTGTAAAATTTAATTTTTAGTTTTAATACCGCCGACGCTTTAGATTCTTCGCTCCGCTCAGAATGACAATCAGAGGTTTTCCAACGCTTGTTTTAAAAGCCTCAGCCCTTCTTCCGTCGTTCTCCGTCTCACCGCTTCTCTGTCGCCCTCAAAGACAAATCTATATGTCTGTGTGGTCTTTCCGTCGTGAACTCCTATATAGGTCAGTCCCACGGGCTTGTCCTCCGAACCGCCTCCGGGACCCGCTATCCCCGTTGTCGAGAGGGTTACGGCGGAGCGTTTTTCGCGGTACAGCCCCTCCGCCATTTGTGCGGCGACCTCCGCGCTCACCGCGCCGAATTCCTTTAAGGTTTCGTTCTTGACGCCGAGGCGGCTTCGTTTAGACTCGTTGGAATAGGTGACTACTCCCTCATACAGACACTTTGACGCGCCCTCTCTCTCCACCAAAAAAGCCGAAATCAAGCCGCCCGTCAGACTTTCCGCGACGCTCACCATCGCGCTCTTTTGTCCGCATAGCGCAAACACCTCGCCGACAAGGCTTTTGATTTCCTTTGTCCCGACCTCCGGTACGGGTTCCGGGGCAAAAATAACCGATTTGTTTTTTACATAATAGTTGATTCCCGAAAAGAGCGAAAAGCCCGTCGCGACATAAAAGAGCGAAAGCCCGATGTAATGAAAGACGTCGGAGGCGATTTCCCATTCCTTTATACCGTCGATTCGGAACAGTCCGAGGATAAAGCCGCCGAACGAAATCAGCGACACGAGGGTTTTCGCCTTTCCGAACCAATCCGCGGCGATAATGACGCGGCGATCCGCCGCAATTTGGCGAATGACGGCGATGATAAATTCCCGTGCGAGCATGACGGATATACAAGCGATATTGACGTAGGTAAGTACCGCGCCGTTGCGCTCAAAAACCCTCAAAAATATCAATCCTATCAAAATCACATTGACAAAGATTTTATCGGAAATCGGGTCGAGGAACTTCCCGATAGTGGTCACGGTATTCGTCTTTCGCGCAAGTATTCCGTCCCATGTATCCGTAAACGCCGCAAAAACATAGACGAAAAACGCAATCCATGCAAAAGGCATCCACACCGACGTTAAAAACATTAGGACGAGAATGACGGGTACGAGGACTATCCTCAAAAGCGTGACTTGATTTGCCGTTATTTTCATAGTGGTTATGCTCCTTTAAAAGAACTTTTTTCTAAGCGTAATTTTATTCGACGCGCCCTTTGATATCGGATTAAACGATTTTATTCTACGCGTCCTCTAAGGTCAAATTTTCCCTCGATCCCCGTTATATGTACCTCATAGAATCTCCCCACGTCGAGGGGAATATCGCTGTCGAGATAGACAAGCCCGTCCACGTCGGGCGCGTTAAATCGGTTTCTGCCGTACAGCAAGCCTTTTTCGCCGTCCACGCCCTCGTAAAGTACTTGTTGCCGCCCGCCTATCCGCGACAGATTTTTCTCTTCTATCACGTCGGCTTGAATGGCGCGGAGGGTATTGACCCGCCGTTTTTTGGTCGCGTGGTGAATATCCTTTAGTGCCGCCGCCGCCGTTCCCTCTTCTTTAGAAAAGGCAAAGAATCCCGCGTGATCTAACTTGTATTCCCCGATAAAATCGCAAAGCTTTTCAAAGGCTTCTTCGGTTTCGGTCGGATACCCCGCTATAAACGAGGAGCGAATAGCTATGCGCCCGTCCGCAGTCCTTATACGGTCTATAAGTTTTTTTGCATAATCCCCGTCGTTTCTTCGGTTCATGCTTTTTAAAACGCCGTCGTCGATATGCTGTAAGGGTATATCGAGATATTCGCAAAGATTTTTTCTGTCCCTTACCGCCCGTATCAATTCGTCGCTCACAAGCTCGGGATAACAATACATAAGCCTTATCCACGGAAACCCGTATTTTTCAATCCTATCGAGGAGCTTCAACAAGCTGTATTCGTGATAGAGGTCTATACCGTACCGCGTCACGTCTTGCGCGACCAAAATCAGCTCTTGAATGTCGTATTCATTTTTGAGCAGTTTAAGCTCGTCGTCGATAGACTCGTATGTTCTCGAACGGTACGCGCCCCGTATCGCGGGGATAGCGCAGTACGAACAGCGGTTGTTACAGCCGTCCGATATCCTAAGATACGCGTAATGAAAAGGAGTGGAAATCACGCGTTTTTTTAAGTCGTACTCATGTTTTTCGAGGTTTAGTACTCGTTTTCCGCCGACGACCTCCAAAATCATTTCTTTTATCTTGTCGTACGCGCCTATACCCGCCACTCCGTCAAGTTCGGGAATTTTTGCGAACAATTCCCGTCCGTACCGCTGTGCAAAACAGCCGGTTATGATCAGTTTTTTGAGGGTGTTTTTTTTTAAATCCGCCATTTCGAGTACGGTATCGATAGCCTCCGTCTTTGCCGAATCGATAAAGCCGCAAGTATTGACTACTATGACGTCCGCGGTATCCTTGTCGTTTGTGAGGACAAAGGAGACCCCCGTTGCATTCGCGTCCTTGAGCGCCGCCATCATATATTCGGTATCCACACGGTTTTTGTCGCATCCGAGGGAAATAAAGCCTACTCTTATCGTTTCCGTCATTCTTCTATACTCACATTTAATCCGTCGTTTATTTCGTTATTATACGGCTGACATTTTAGATCTTTCGCAAAGCTCAAGATGACACCGCCGCTTATTATCCGCCATTCTGCATTTGGCGTTCTGCATTTGGCGTTCTGCATTTTGCGTTCTGCATTTTGCGTTCTGCATTCTGCATTTGGCGTTCTGCATTTTGCATTCTGCATTCTGCATTCTGCATTCTGCATTTTGCATTTTGCATTCTGCATTCTGCATTCTGCATTTTGCATTTTGCATTCTGCATTATTTAACGCCTCACTTTTCAACTTTCAACTCTCAACTTTCAACTTAAAAAACTATTCTTCTGAGTTATCCCCGTATTCCCTTTCAAATTCCTCTATCGACATCATTACGATCCTAAGCTTTGATCCGTCGGCTTTTCCTATGATTCTCTTGTCCTCCATGGTATCGATAATCCTCGCCGCACGCGCATAGCCTATTGCAAACCGACGCTGCAAAAGCGAAATCGACGCGCCCTCGTTTTCCATTACAAGCTTGACCGCTTTAAAAAACAGCGGATCGAGCGTCGGCTTTGACTCGTCGTCGCGCTCCTCGCTCTCTTCGGCTTCTTCCTTTACCGCATTGATTTCCGTATCGATCTCCGAATCAAAGTACGCGTCGTTGTTGTCGCGGACATAATCTACCACTTTCAGTATCTCTTGATTGCTGATAAAGACGCCTTGCAAGCGGATAGGTTCGGGCATGGTCTGCGCTTGATAGAGCATATCGCCTTTACCGAGCAGTTTTTCCGCGCCCTTGTTGCCCAAAATCGTGAGCGAATCCTGAACCGCCGTCACCCCGAACGCTATACGCGACGGGAGATTTGATTTGATTACGCCCGTGATAACGTCCACGGACGGTCTTTGCGTCGCCAAAATGACGTGCATTCCCGCGGCACGCGCAAGCTGACAAAGGCTCTTTATACGCGGTTCTACGGTCTTTTTGAGGTTGAGCATAAGCTCCGCAACCTCGTCCACCACTATGACGATACGGAATAAGCGTTGATCCTTAGGTACGAGCTTATTGTATTCTACAATGTTGTTTGCGCGGTAGGCTTTTATGAGCGAATAACGGCGGTTCATCTCTTTTATCGCCCAATCGAGGGTGTTGATGACCTTGTCGTCCTCCGTTACAATATCGTGGAGCAAAAGGTGAGGCAGTCCCTCATATATCGAAAACTCCACCTTTTTAGGGTCAATTAGTATAAGCCTCATTTCATCGGGCGAATATTTGTAGAGAAAGCTGACGAGGAGGGAGTTTAAGCAACAGCTTTTTCCCGAACCCGTAGACCCCGCGACCAAAAGATGCGGCATGTCCGCAAGATCGCCGTAATAGTTTTCACCCGCGATATCCTTTCCGATCGTAAACGTCAATTTTCTGTCGTCGGCATAAAACTCCGCGGCGTTTACCAAATCGCGCATTCCGACCGTCGAGCGTTTTTTGTTAGGCAATTCTATTCCAAACGCGTTTTTGCCCGGTATCGGCACTTCGATTCTGATTTTATTCTTTGACGCAAGACGCATGGAAATGTTGTCTTCGAGCTTGACTACCCTACCGACGGGGATTCCCGACTGCAACTCCATTTCGTAGCGCGTAAAGGTAGGTCCCATAAGCGCGCCGCACGAGGTCGTACCGATATTAAACTCTTCAAAAACCTTCTCGATTTTTTTGATGTTCTCTTCTATCTCAAGCGCGTCGTTCGTATTTGCGTTCGGATAATCGAGCAGCAAATCGATAGGCGGCGCTTTGTACGGCGCACGGACGATGGGTTTCGGCTTTTCAACGTCAAAGGTCAGTTGTTCGTCCTTTTTAGACGCGGATTTTGCGGGCTTTTCAAGCAGCTTAAAGAGCGGCTCAAACTTTTTGACCTCAACTTTCGGCTCTTCGTTTTGCGGTTCGTCTTTCACCGTTTCGTATACGGAGCCGTTGTTGTCATTCTCAAAAGGATCTACGGGAACGTCGTTATTTTTGTATTTGTCGGACAACGCCTCTTGATCGCGTATCTTTATCAATTCGGCGATCGATAATTCCTCTTTCTGCGGATCTTGCCGAACTTCCGAATACTCTTCCGTAATCTGCGGCGGTACGATCAAAGGCTCTTTCCGCTCCGTGTCCCTTTTTCTGCGCGGGACACGCGGCTTGACAAAATCTGTTCTTCCGTCCGCGTCGTCGTCGACAAATCCCATTTTGCGGACGCTGTTTTTGTACTCGTCCTCTCTCCTTGCCCGTTCTTCCTCCGCATAAATTCTCTCCTCTTCCTCTCTCGCGGCGCGTTTAGCTTCCTCTTGTTCGCGGATTTGGCGTTTCGCCTCCTCTAAGTCGTTTCCAAAAAGAGACGGCGTGCGAGCCTCTCCCCTTTGAATAGGATATCCCTCGTATGTCGGCGCGTCTTGCGGATTCGGCGCAAACGGCTGCTCCGTCGGCTCGGACTGCGGCTTCGGTATCGGTGTAAACGTCGGCTCGAACGGCTGCGGCTTAGACTGCACGGGCGGTTGAGTCGGTACAAACGGCTGCGGCGCATATTGCGGCGGCCGATGAGGCAGTACGAACGGTTGCGGCTTAGGCTGTACGGGCGGCTGCGGCGGCACAAACGGCTGCGGCGCGGGTTGCGGCGGTTGATACGGTACAAACGGTTGCGGCGCGGGCTGCGGCTGTACAAACGGCTGTGCCGGCTGATACGGTTGCGGCGTTACATGGCTATAGCCGTTTTGCTCTACCGCATATGCCGCCGTACCGTCCGATTCGCCGGCTTGCAAAATCTGCTCATACTCGCTGATTCCGCGTTCCTTTCTCATGTTTTCTTTTAGCGTCTTTAGACGGCCGTTATTTGTATACGGACTGAGGTCTTCCTCTACCTCTTCTAAAAAGCTCTTCTTTTTTGTCGGAAACATGTCCGACGATTCGGGCAGAGATTTATCGACTGCAATTTTGACGGCGATTCCGTCGTACAATAGGGAGCGCGACGCCTCTCTCCGTCCCTCGACGGTCTGTTCGGGAACCTTCGCTTGATACGGCTGTTGTACGGCGGTCGGCGTAGGCGCAGGCGTAGAAACGGGCGCGGACGCACGGACTTGTACGGGCGCGGGTTTCCTCAATGTCGAAACCGCCTTTTCATGGATTTCTCCGTCCTTGATTTCGGTCAATGCCGACTCGCTTTTTTCTTTCGGCTGTCTAATCCTGATATACGGTAAAAGCACGATCAACAAGAGTGTCAAAAGCACGACCGCGTAGATTGCCGCGGTATATCCCGTGCCGAGAGCAGCCGCCGTATGATAGACGAGCATTCCCGCGAGCAAGCCGCCCGCCGTCGACGTACTCTTAAAGCATGCGTCGGTGTATTCCGTAAAAGTCGTGTCCGCTATCATACTCTTTGTCGAAAGCAATTGAAGGAGCATGACAAAGACTACAAAAAACAGCGCAAGCCCCGCGACCGCATATCTCTTTGCCGTGATCCGATAGCCGAACAACAGCGCGACGGAGATAAGGATAGCAAAGATTGCGTAAGCATAAGCCGCAAGCCCGAACACTCCCAAAACGACCTCCCTCACGTTGTTAAAAAAGCCGGGTAAAATCCCCGCCAAACAGACCAAAACAAAAAGCGCGACAAACAGCACTGCTGCAAGCGCGGCGGTAAACCCCGATTTTTTACCTTTTGAAATAAACTTTTCCATATCTCTCCTTGTTACCTACATTTATTTTTATCCTCAACTTTCAACTTTCAACTTTCAACTCATACCCTTTTTTCTCCGAAGTCCCCTCTTGCCTTTTAAAGTTTTCCTTATTCTTTTCTAAGTACCGCGCATAGAGTTCCTCCGCGGTCAACCCGGCGTTTAGGCACATTCCCACAAAAAAGTGAAGAATGTCCACCAACTCTTCCTTTATGTTGTCCTCATTCAAGGGTTTCGGGTTTTTCCACCATTTAAAATTGACTTCGGTCAAAAGTTCCGAAAGCTCCGAAAGGGTCGCAAGGATTTCCTTTTGAATCCATTCTTCCTTTGTAAAGTTCAATCCGCGTTCTTTTTTTACATAGCTGTCAAAAAGATTTTGGTAATGAAAAATCATTTCAAGCTTATCCATATATCCTCCGTATGTTTGTTTATTTCTAATGCTTTTTAATGCAGAATGCAAAATGCAGAATTGCTGATAAAAAGTAGGTGTCATTCTGAGCGCAGCGAAGAATCTCAAACGATTTCTCCGAATCACATCTCTTTTTATCCTTACTTATTACCTATTACCTATTACCTGTTACCTAAAAAGTATGTGAACGGGTCAAAGAAACTCTTCGCTATTTGCCCGTCGCAAAAAAGGATGCGGCGTCACGCTGTTCCTTACCCAAATACGCGCTCGCAATTTTGTCATAGTCAAAGACATACCGCGCCGCGTCCATGATATCGCCTTTAGTCAGTAGGTCTATTTCATTCAGCAGTTTATCAAAATCAAATAACTGATCCGCGCCCTGAAGGTATTTTGCATTGACTTTCATGATTGCGCCCGAGCTCTCCTGACCAAGTACCAAGCCGCCCTTTAGCTGTTCCTTTCCGCTTTTAAATTCTCTGTCGGTCAGTCCGTTCTTTAAAAAGTCGTCTATAGTGTCATAGACCGCACCGACCGCGGCGCGTGCTTGCTCCGGGTTTGTACCGAGGTATATCATAAACATTCCGTCGTTTTTGTAAGTCGAGGCGTAAGAGTATACCGAATACGCCAATCCCATCTGTTCTCTTATCCGCTGAAACAGCTGCGAACTCATGCCGCCGCCGAAAATATTGTTGAGAGCGTAAAGAGCCATCTCTTTTTCGTGATTAAATTCATAGCAAGGGAGATTAAAGGCAATGTTGGCTTGTTCGATGTCCTTGACGCGAAAATCCGAAACGGCTTTTGCGTTGTGACGCGGGTAAAGGATCTTTTCGCCCTTATCGCCGTTAAACCTATCCGCAAAGTATGTCTTTATCAATCTATCCGTTTCTTTTTCGCCGATATGTCCCGCAATCGAGATCGTCACGTTGTCCGCCGTGTAAAAGCGTTTCATATAGGATTTTATATCGCTCTTCTTAAATGCCGAAACCCGTTCGCGTGTACCGAGTATCGGTCGCGCAAGAGGATGCCCCTCATAATAAATCTCGCACACGGTTTCCATTACGGATTCGTCGGGAGTATCGTCCACCATACTGATTTCTTCCAAAACCACGCCTTTCTCTTTTTTCATCTCCCCGCCGTCAAAGACCGAATCAAAAAAAAGATCGGAAAGAATTTCGATACACGCCTCCGTATGGTCAAACGTGGAGATCGTATAAAAGCAAGTAGTCGACTTTGAGGTAAACGCGTTGATCTGCGCGCCAAGGACGTCGATATCGTCGGCTATCTGAAAAGCCGAGCGTTTTTTTGTCCCCTTAAAGAGCATGTGTTCGATAAAATGCGAAATGCCGTTGTCCGAATCGGTTTCGTTAATCGACCCCGTATTCACATATACGCCGATAGCCACCGAGCGCACGCTTTCCATATAGGCGTGTACCGCTCTCAATCCGTTGTTATATCTTAAAATCGTACTCATTTTGTTTCCCTTTTCCGTGCATTCCGCATAAGGCTCTTTGTCCTTTTTTCCGCACGCCGCTCCAAAATCCGCATTCCGTTTACTATCCCGTTACGGAGCGCAAAAAGAACCGAATTCACTTTATTATACCATATATTCGTTCATTACACAAGTTTTTTTTTAACCCTAAACAAAAACAGCGTCTTTTTTTAAGTAATAAGTAATAGGTAGTAAGTAATAGGTAAGGTGTCGCTGCGCTCCAATTAAAAAATAGGTCGATGTCATTCTGAGCTTGCGAAGAATCTCAAACGATTTCTCCGATTCACACCTCTTTCTTATCCTTACTTATTACCTATTACTTATTACCTATTACCTAAAGAAGTATTCCGAATCGCTTTCATACTGTTTTCAAAAAAACAAACCCCTCGCGTTTCCGAGAGGGGATTTGTTTTCCAAAAAATGTATCCAAGGAGAATACTCAAATTTAATGAAGGTGCTTTACGAAGTACTCCGTCCGCGCCCCTCTTGCGGTACCCGCGAGAATAGTCTGTGTCCTATCTTTTATCGCCTTAATTTTCAACTTTCAACTCTCAACTTTTAACTTATAAAGGCGACTCCCCCACGGGCTGTTTTTTTTGCAAGTTTTTTAATCTCCGCAATAAAAACTCAAGAATTTGTTTGTTTTCTGAAATTTCGTTTCTATACCACCGAATTATAAGTTTTTTAAAAGATTTTGTCAACAAAATCAAAGCACTATTTTCATATTTTTTAAAAATTCTTTAAAAAAAAGCACTTTTTCACCCAAAATTCACCCCCAAAACTCTTGCCGTGCACCGATCGTCTAAAATCCCGACCACCCGCGCCCGTCTTTCAACAGCTCGTTTTTTTAAAAAATCTGTCATTTAAACGCGCTGTAACGCAAAATCTGACGCGAAACGCTCAATAATAAACCACCTGCCCAAAAAACACCTCTTCAGCCCCCTCGTTCAATTCTCTGACGCGCTCCGCGGTCACTCCGTGACGCTCTGCAATGCTCTCTATCGTGTCAAAAGGCTGTGCGTAACAGATCGTTCCGGGATTGCGCCGAATGAGCAATCTCAACCCGAAAAACGCTTCTATACCGCCAAAATCTAAGTTATTATCCCTCAAAATGAGCGAAACGGGGACTCCGTACTTCTTAGCTATCCGCTCCAAGGTATCCCCTTTTTCAAAGCGGTGAACGACATATTCCATACCCTTATTCCCTCCCCCTATCTATTGAAATTAGGTATAGTTTATGCTCCGCCGTAATAAATTATTATTACAAAAATTCCTTTTTCGCTCCTTGCGGTAAAAATTGAGCGTTTTTTCGTTTTTAACAAATTGACATTTAAACGCTCTGAGCCGTAAAATCATTTCGACGTTTTTTAAAAAACTCCGACAAAAAAAGGCAAAAATATCATGAAAAAATCCGTTTTTCAAGCCGTCGCGCTCGTCAGCGTACTGTCCATCGTGACACGCGTCCTTTCATTTGTGTTTAAGATTTATCTCTCCCGCGCATACGGCGCGGACGCGGTCGGACTATACCAAATAGGGATATCCATATTCTTTCTCTTTGCCGCGTTCCCCGCGTCGGGTCTCCCTCTCGCGGTTTCGCGCCGCGTCGCGGAAATCACGGGCGACGGAAACGAACGGAAAGAATTTAGTCTCGTGTCCTCCGCGGCGGTCGTCGGGCTGTTGATTTCAGCCGCCGTGACCGTAGTGTTTTTTGCTTTCCCAAAAATTTTTAATCTCATGTTTGCCGACAAGCGCGTCATTCCTATCTTTCAAATCATGCTTCCCGCGCTTTTTTCGACGACGGTCTACTGTGTCCTCCGCGGTTGGTTTTGGGGACGGAAACGCTTTCTCGTATTCGGCTTTACAGAGCTTCTCGAAGAGGTTTTCCGTATCGTTTTTTCCGTCCTATTCGCTGGCGGGGTCATCTCCGCGGTAAACGGCGCGACGGGGATTGCGCTTGCGTTTCTTGTCTCCGACGCCGCCTCCGCGCTCACTCTCGCGCTCTTGTATTTCATAAAAGGCGGGCGATTCACCGCGCCCCGCGACATAAAAACCACCGTAAAATCCGCCGCGCCTATCACCGCCATGCGCGTATTCGGGAATATCGTCGGCTCTCTTTCAGCCGTAATTATCCCGCAAAGGCTCGTTGCGGCGGGCGTGTCCGCGACTCAAGCGACCGCCGAATACGGGCGCGTCGCGGGTATGGCTATTCCGCTACTCCTCGCACCTCTCGCTCTCATCGGCTCGATTGCCGTCGTCCTCATTCCCGAACTCGCATCGGACAAAAAAGCCAATCCCTCTCTCCTCTCCCAAAAAATCAACCGTTCTCTCTCCGCTTCCGTCCTCATTACGGGGCTTTTTCTCGCGGTCTATCTCCCTTTTGGCAAAGAAATCGGAGTACTCCTCTACAATGACGCGGCGGCGGGTCTGTATCTCCGTTTTTCGGCAATTCTGATGCTCCCGATAGGTATCAATCAAATCGGCGCAACCGTCCTAAATTCTATCGGACTCGAAGGAAAATCCTTTTTGAGCTTTATCCTCGGTACGGCGCTGATGATTGTCCTCGTCTTTTTTCTCCCAAAATATATCGGAATATACGCCGTCGCCGTCGGTACGGGCGCGTGCTATACGGTCACAAGCGTCATGAATCTCCGTCTCATGAAAAAGCATATAGGCATGAGCCTCGCCTTTCTCAAAACGACGGTTCTCGCCGCCGCATTTTGCGGACCTACCGCCTTTATCGCCGTTTGGCTCCGCAATATCGCCGCGAGTGTCTTGAACGAAACCGTCGCCACCGTCCTCTGCATGGCGGTCGCCGCTCTCCTCTACCTCACTCTCGTATGGTGCTTTGACCTTGTCGACATACAAGGCTTCTTAAAAAAGCGCAACAACTCAACGTCCTCGCAACGGGCAAAAAGAAAAAAGTCAGTGTCATTCTGAGCGCAGCGAAGAATCTCAAACGTCGGCAATTTAACGATAATCCTCATATTTTGTCACGTCAACCAAATACTTCTCATCGTTCTTCATAACGATTACAAAAGAACTCAACGAATCGGGACATATAATATCCTTTACCCCGTCGATCTCGTACACGCTTTCGCCGCTTAAAAAAAGTGCAATTCTTTCTGTTTCGCTCATAAAAAAACCTCCAAATTATATTATCTAAACGAACGACCAATAATATTATATGTTAAATGCGCGGGATTGTCCAGCATTTTTCCCGTGCATTTCACATAATATTTATAAAGTGGCGTAAAAAACGACTTTTTTCGCCAAAAAGGTACTTTTTTCTCTATGGAACCAATCTCAAATTTTAGTGAACGCTTTAACGAATTACTGTTTGACAGAAAGCTAACGCCCGAAGAGTTCGCCGCGGCGATCGGGGTTTCGCGGACGACGGTCTATCGTTGGAAGTTGGCGTCAGATCGGATATTTCTCTCAAACTTAGCCGCTTGCGCCGATTTTTTTCATTGTACTATCGAATTTTTGATAGGCAGGAGCGGCGACAACCGCACGGTCGAGCCGAACCCCCGCCCCAAATTTTCCCTACGTCTGCGCGCCGTCATGAAAGAAAGGGGAATTACGACCTATTCTATAAGAAAAATCAGCCGTTACGACGGCATGTATTTCCGAACATGGGATTTAGGTGCCGACCCCGTTCTCCCGACGTTAATCGAGCTATCCTCAATCCTCGACTGCACAATCGACTACCTAATAGGGCGCGACGAATAAGGCAACCATTTAATCCTTTGTTTTTAACCGACGTATTCCAAAACGATCTCGACGGGAATGCAATATGCCAAACCGTATATAACGACACCTTTTGAATCTTTTGTCCTAAATGTCGTGATTCCGATCCATTTTCCGCGTGCGTCAAGTAACGCCCCGCCGCTGTTTCCGTCGGCGATTGTGAGGTCGCATTGAATTACACGCCGCTTTTGATCTGCATATTCAATCTCGACCGACGGAATCCCTACAATTCCTTGCGTGATAGAAAGTCCGTAATTCATAGCGTTTCCGACCGCATATACGACAACCCCCGCTTTCAATCCCTCCGTATGTCCGACAGAAACGGATTTTAGTCCGAACGACGGCATTTCTTTCAGTCTTATAACCGCAACGTCCAAGTCCGTATTGTATTTTATCAATTCAACCGATCGGTAATCGGATTCAAACGCAAACCGAATATAATAAGCCTCAAATTCAACCGTACGGCTCGATTCGTTATAAGTAACCACATGTGCGTTCGTGACAAACAAGCCGTCTTTTTTGACCAAAACTGCCGACCCAAACGACCGTACACGGTCGCCCGTTTCCGCTTTTACTTCAACGACGCTTTCAAAATTATTTTCAAAAACCCTTTCCGAAGACGGAGTTGCGCTCGCCGTATATACCCCGAAAAAAAGAATAAGACAACAAGTTACTGCTATAATCACCCAAAACGGAATACGGATACCGTTTTCACCTATATCGGTATAAACAAGCTTTTCTCTTTTGCTGTTTTGCATTTTTAAATTCATTCCTTTTTATGTGTATTTTTTTACGCTTGCCGAAAAATCGACAAGCGCAAAAATAAATAAGTTATTATTTACGACGCTTCGCTATGTATTAAGAGATACCTTGCTCTAAGGCAACCCCCCAAAAGGCATATCCTCCGCTTTTATTGCATTAAAGCTAATATATCCTATTCCGCGAATTGTCGACGAATTGATAGACGGTTCCGTAATCGAAGTCAAACTCGTCTTTAGCTTCTACATGAAGGTTGTCAATATCAATGTATCGGTTTTTCATTCTGAAATAATTCACTTGCCTACCGATCACCAACTTTGTGACAAAAACATTATGCGCCTCAGCTAAATGATCTTTTATAAAGGATTGAAACCATATCATTTGATTTTTTAAATATGGATAATCCTTTTCGTTTTCCTCCTTTACGGACTTGTCAAAATATAATCCGAAAATTCCCCTAAAAGCGTAAATATGCTGTTGCTGAAATAAATTGCCCACCGTTGCCGCTTCTATATCGTCGATTTTGTCGTCCAATAAAATCCCCGAACAACATAAAACGCTGTCTTGTTCTAAGTCCTTTATGATGTCCGAATATTGAAACAACGTCTTTTCAAAAGGCTTGTCCGTCGCGATAAAATATACCGTATTCATACGCTCACCCCATTATCAACAAATTGATATATAAAATTACCGTCAAATAAAAATTCTTCTCTGTCTTCGACATTAAAATCGTTTATATCTATCTTTCGTATCCGTAGCCTCGCATAATCGTTCTCATGCCCCAAGACCAATTTAACAATAAAAATGGTTTTCGCCTTTTTTAAGTGCTTTTTGAGAAATGACTTAAGCCAAACAATTTGTTTTTTTGCGTAATCATAATATTGTATATCTGCGCGTATTAAATTTTTTTCAAAGCCGAAAGGTGCCGCACTCCTAATCGAATACCGATAAAGCCCTTTAAAAAGAGGACCTATTGCTTTATCTTCCGATTCCCAAAGTGTTTCGTCAAACGATATTTTACTGTCATACCACATATCATCGGCTTTTAAGCCGTCAAGGATATACTTGTATTCGTAAACATTCTTTGAAAAAGGTTTATCCGACGCAATGAAATATGCTACACTCATAATTTTCCGTCCTTAAAAAAATATTGGTAATCCATAAAAAGCATGCGAGTAAGAAACCTCATGAGGACGGTCTCCCATGTGATAATGATTAAAATAACCGGATTTTGTTGCAAAATCATGAATAGGGGAAAAATTCTGCCCTGCTTGTTGTGCAATAGATCTTGCATTATAGTCATGATAAGTATAAACGCTAATTTCAGAATGATTGAATTGCATAATTTCTATTGATAAAGGCTTTGTGATAGGCGCAAAACAAAAATACATTTTTCCATCATTCGGGTTTGCGAAAGCTAAAAAGTAAGCTTCTTTCGCCAATTCCTT
>JAITOQ010000078.1 GCA_031289865.1 Clostridiales bacterium | reverse complement strand
ACGGGGCGGTCAAGATAACTCTCATATATTATACCATAATCCCGCGCAAAATCAAAATATTTTGCGAAGTATTCCGCATCATTTGACAAAATTTCCGTATTTTCCGCATTTTCGGAACAGACGGCATAGCGGTCACGCGACAGTACGGTGTACCCCGCGCTCCCGTTTTTGAAATAACGAAAGATTTGTCCCGACAGCACGGTCTTTTCAAGATCGAATTCGGGAGTTTTTTTGACGGTCAAAAGCCCGTTGTTGCACGTATACGAAATCATTTAAATGCAATAAGCGAAAACGCGATTAAAAATTGAGCCGCATAATACAAAACGTGATTCGGTATGAGATAGAGCCGTCCTTTTTTTCCTCCGAAATACGTCATCGACAAAATCATATCCGACGCAAGGAAGCTGATCGAACCTATCGTCAGAAGGAGCGCGATTTTTTGCAATGCGGAATTCGCTTGTATCAATGCAACGACGCTGATAGCAGTGAAGAATAGGAGCAAGAACGAGTACAGCGCGGCGAGAATTAAAAACTTACCGTATTTAAATTTCATCACCTTTAGCGTGACCACAACTATCGCGGCGGCTATAACCAAAGCGATCGCGGCGGCTATAAGTATCGACCAAATGTTCAAGCCGAAAAGATAAATCACCGCGGATATGTAAAGGATATGCCCGACCGCAAAGACGGTCATTCCTCCGTAAGTATATAGGTCCGCGTTTTTGGCGTCGATGAATTTTAAATCGAGTAAAATGTCACCGATCAAGCCGAACAGCAAGCCGCCCGCAATGAGTGCAAAAAAAGTCCCGTCCACAGCACCTTTTAAGTCCGCGACAATTGTAAAAGCCGTAAGCATAAACAGTACACTAACAAGGACTTTAAAGAAAAGCGCGGGAACGCTCCCCTTGTCGTCCCTAAGATAACAAAATGCACCTAACGCAAGCGCGGCGAGAATGACTAATGCGATAACCATAACAAAAAATCCCCCTCTTTAATTGACTTTGTATTCGGTCGCAACGGAATTTTTAGGCGAAAAAGCCGTAAAAATAGGTTTTAACCGAACCTTAACAACTATATGTAGATATTTTAACACATAAATGCACTTTCGTCAATACAAAAAAGGGAATTTTATTTTTTATTTTTTTACAACGTGACATTGCATTCTAAACTTCGTTTCGGCAGACTCATACCTCGCTATCGGTCTGCGACGGCGGCGGCGTCACGGTGACGTCAAAAAATTTTTCTAATTCGCGTTTTAGGAGCGGCTTAAGCCGCCATGCGATGACAGTCGCAAAGACGATCTTTATAGCGTCGCCGATGATAAACGGCGTCACACAAAGCTTGAGCGTATCCGCAAGGGTTCTGTGAAAATACAGCATGACCCAAGCGGAGCCTAACAGATAGCAAGCAAGTACGCCGACTATCATCGGCACGGGATATATCCAAATTTTTTCGCCGAATTTTTTGCGCAAAAGCTTTATTCCGAGTCCCGTCAAAAAAGCCGTGAACAGATAACCGACGACATAACCGCCCGTATATCCGAGCAAAACGGAAAAACCGCCCTTAAAGCCCGCAAACACGGGTATACCGATCAAACCTATCGCAATGTAAACTGCAACGGGTACCAAGCTGTGCTTTTCTCCGAGGAGCGCGCCCACTAAAAGAATGGCAAAAAGCCCTAATGTGATAGGTACGGGCGCGGTCGGTATGAGCAGCTGCGCGCAAATTGCAATGATTGCGGTAAACAGCGCGTATACCGCAATACGGTAAGTAGTTGTTTTTTTGATACGATGAGTTGTTGTTTTTTCCATTTTTTCCTCCGCATTTTTTGGTGTAGTACTCTATAAAATGCAGTTTTGTAGAGTACTCAACGCGTTAGAATACTCTAAAAACTGCCTTTTTATAGAATACTTATACTATTTCGTTTCTAAAATTGCCAAAAAGACACCTACATTTAGGGTAATTTGGAGCGAAATAGTATTAAAACCGCCCGAAAGACGTGCGGTCAATGCGGACAGAATTTAATCTTGAAGCTCGAACGGCTTTGAAATGTTGTTTATCTCGTCGGTCAACTCGGAGATCTTGCCCTTGCTCTCCTCCAAAACCTCTAAGCACTTTTTTGAGATCAAAACGCCCTTGTTAAAAAGCTCTATGCTCTCGCTCAAGGTGATATTTGGACTCTCCAAACGTGCGGTAATGGTTTCAAGCTCCGAAATGGATTTGTCAAAATCTGTTTTCATGTTTTATCCTCTTTTTTAGATTTGTTTTTTTGCGAACCTATCAGAGATAAAAAACGATTGACAGCGACTTTTTTTTCAAAGCGATACCATTATATCAAACTGAAAAAAGATTGTCAACCGTTTTTATGTAGTTGGTAAACAATTATATTGATAATAGCGGATGCAACGTCACGTTGCCGTGCGCGACAAACATTGCAATAGCCGCCGCCGCCGCCGCGTTCAGCGACTCAACTCCGTTCTCCATTTTTATAGAAAGGGTCTTTCCTATACTCGATAAAGACGGCGAAACCCCGTCCGCTTCGTTACCGACGATGAGCGCGTGTCTTTTCGTCTTTGAAAAATCCGCTTTTAAAATATCCGTTCCGCGCATGTCTAAGGAAAAAATCTCATAATTGTTTACGGGCAGAAGTTCGCGGACTTGCTTTTCCTCCGCTTCGATCAAATTTAGACGAAAACCGCCGCCCATACTTGATCGAACCACCTTTGGCGAATAGACGTCCGCACAGTCAATCAAGACCGCGTTAAAAAATCCGAATGCGGCTGCTGAGCGAAGTATCGTCCCGACGTTCCCCGGATCTCTCACGCGGTCAAGGACTATAGCGTCAAAATTAGGGTCTATCCGTCCCGCTTTGATTTCAACCACAGCAAAGATCCCTTGCGGAGCTTCGACATCCGAAAGTTTTTTGAGTACCGTGTCCGAAACCCTAAGGATTTCCGCGCCCTCGCGAAGCGAAAAATTCGGATTTACATGTTCTCCGATGATATATGTGCGGATTACCGCGTCACACGGGATATCCTTGACGAGGTTAATTCCTTCAGCCAAAAATACACCCTGCGCTTTGCGGGCTTTTTTGTCCTTTAAAGACAACAGCTCTTTGATTTTCGGATTTGATACGGATGTTATTATCATACGGTTTCCATGCTTTTCGTTTAACCACCCCGTCACTTCGTGCCACCCCTCCCCCGAGGGGAATTTTATGCCGCCGTGATTTCAGTGTATAGAGGTTGTTGCTACAAAAATAGGGCTGTAAAACAGCCCCGTTTTGATTGATTTTGCATTTCTCAATATGCTCTTTTTGCGACGTCGCAAAGAGCGGTGAATGCCGCCGCGTCATTTACGGCGATATCCGCAAGCACCTTGCGGTTTAAGGTCGAACCCGCAACCTTTAATCCGTGAATAAATTTGCTGTACGAAAGCTCGTTTAATCTCGTCGCCGCATTGATACGCGCTATCCAAAGGGAGCGCATGTCACGCTTCTTGCGTTTTCTGCCGATATACGAGTAATTACCCGATTTCATTACCGCTTGACGGGCAACCCTAAACAGCTTGCTCTTCGCTCCAAAGTAACCTTTGGCTTGCCTTAATACTTTTCTGCGTTTTTTTGCGCCGTTGACGCCTCTTTTGATTCTCATAACGAATGCCTCCCAAAGATTATTTCTGATAAGGAACGAGTTTTCTGATAGTAGCCGCTTGCGTGCTGTCTTCATACGTTCCTTGTCTTAAGTTGCGTTTTCTTTTTGTTGATTTTTTTGCTAAAATATGGTTTTTACCGGCCTTGGAGCGTTTTACAAGACCGTTCTTTTTGACGCGGAATCTTTTACCCGCGCCGCTGTGCGTTTTTTGTTTAGGCATAAAACCTACCTCCGTTGTTTGTGTTGTGTGTATATTGATTAGTTAAATATTGCCTTTAAAATCACCCTACGCGCTTTATTTTTTAGGCGCAAGGATCATTGTAATGGATTTCCCTTCTTGAGCGGCTTTCTTTTCGATCTCGCCGCATTCCTTAAGAAGCTCAAAAAATTTTTCGGTAATCCCCATTGCGATTTCGGGGTGAGCGAGCTGCCTACCCTTCATTCTGAGGACGACCTTTACTTTGTTGCCCTCCGACAAAAATCTCGTAGCATGCTTTGCCTTTGTATTGAGATCCCCGTCGTCGATGACCGCCGAAAGCTGAACCTCTTTAAGCTCTGTCGCTTTTTGATTTTTTTTGGATTCCTTTTCGTGCTTTGATTGGTCGTACTTGTATTTGCCGTAATTCATGAGCTTGCACACGGGCGGAATTGCCGTCGGTGAAATCTTCACAAGGTCGAGATCCTTGTATGCCGCCATTTTGAGTGCCTCAACAGTGGCGAAGACCCCAAGCTGATTGCCCTCTTCATCAAGTAACCTGACTTCGCGATCGCGAATTTGATCGTTTAATTGAAGATCTTTAATAGTTTTTTCCCTCCGTCAATAAGTTTGTAAAAACAAAAAACCGCCCGCAAGCCATGCGAGGCGGATTCTAAAAACAACAATAAATACTCTTTAGAAAGCCCACCCGTAAAAAAATACGCGGCAAAACTTCCGATTCGATTATTCCGTTTATTAGAAACCGTTGCCGCGAACGCTGCAAGGTGAGAATTTCTTCTACTTTACTGTGGCATTATACCACATCTTAACGGATACGTCAAATGAAATACGGCGGTTTTTGAAAAAAAAATATTTTAGCCGTTGTACGGCTGACGTTTGAGATTCTTCGCGAAACTCAGAATGACGCATACTTTTTTATAGATGCCTCACCTATTGCCTAAATTGCCGCTACTTCCATTTATCGGGCATAATTCTGTTCGCTTTAAACCATGCCGTTTCTTTTAAAATCAAATTGTTGTTGGAGCAATGCACCTCGATGACACCCGATATGACCGTAAAGACGATGTTGCCGTTCATGGAGGTATAATTACTTTGTGAATAATCGATCATGAGGGTTGTGACGTAGACCTTGTCGGTATACAATGCGATACGGTCGATCATGATTTGCGTCGGAAAGGTGTTGCTTACCGTAGTCGTGTACTCGGTTGATCCCGCACATGTGCAGATAGCAATGTGTTCGGGGGTGATTGCAGCCAGCAATTTTTCGTTGCTCGACGTACTCG
>JAITOQ010000054.1 GCA_031289865.1 Clostridiales bacterium | reverse complement strand
ATTCGGCGAAAGCGACCTCCTCCCGGGGCTAATAGTCGACCGTTACGGGGACTGTCTGTCCGTACAATTTTTAGCGTACGGCATGGACTGCCGAAAGGATATGATAGTCGATATTTTGCGCGAAATATTTTCGCCCGTATGTATCTATGAGCGGAGCGACGTTTCCGTCCGCTCTAAGGAGGGGCTAAAGGAAACGAAGGGCGTCTTGTACGGCGCGCTCCCCGACTCCCTTATCATCACCGAAAACGGAGTTAAACTCTCAATCGACCTCGTAAACGGTCAAAAAACCGGCTATTTCCTCGACCAAAAGGGAAACCGCGACAACCTGAAACACTACGTCAAGGGAAAACGCGTCCTCGACCTCTTTTGCAATCAGGGCGGCTTTTCGCTCGCCGCGGCGCGTTACGGAGCGGAAGAAATTATCGCCGTCGACGTCAGCCGTACCGCCCTCGAAAAGGTCGAAAAAAACGCGGAATTAAACGGCTTTTCAAACATCACGACCCGCGAAGCGGACGTATTCGACCTCCTCCGCGAATACAAAAAGAGCGGCGAAACCTTTGACGTAATCATTCTCGACCCACCGGCGTTCACAAAAAGCGCGGACACAATCCGCGAGGGCTACGCGGGCTACCGCGACATAAATACTATCGCCCTCAAGCTCCTCCGTCCGAACGGTATCCTTTTTACTTGCAGCTGCTCCCAACACCTCACTCTCCCCCTCTTCCTCGACATGATAAAGGAGAGCGCGTCACGCTCCGGTACCCGCGTTCGCCTCGTCGAGCTCCGCACTCAAGGCAAGGACCACGCTCCGCTTATAGGAGCGGACGAAGGGCTGTATTTAAAAGCGGCCGTTTTGGCTAAGGTTAATTGAGTTGAAAATTGAAAGTTGAGAGTTGAAAATTGAGGATTTATTTAATGCAAAATGCAGAATGCAGAATTGCGGATTAAAAATATGGGGCATTCCTTAAACGAACGAAACAGCCGTTGTCATTCTGAGCGTTAAGCGAAGAATCTAAAACGATTTCTCCGAATCACACCTCTAATCATCATAACTTTTCAACTTTTCAACTCTCAACTCTCAACTTTCAACTCTCAACTCTCAACTCTCAACTCTCAACTCTCAACTCTCAACTCTCAACTCTTAACTCTTAACTCTTAACTCTTAACTCTTAACTCTTAACTTTAAAAGCCATTGTCATTATCACAAATATAATTGAGGTTTAATATGCTACTGACTATAACCTACAAAGGCTCTAACTCGCAAGATTTGGGGTATCTTTTGCACAAAAATCCGTCCCGTCCGCAAGAGTTTGTTTTAAATAACGGCAAGGCGTATGTTTTTTATACGGAGGTGTCGGACGAAAGTACGACCGCCGCCCTGCTTTTGGATATAGACCCCATCGATTTGGCACGCGGCAAGGTCGGCTCCGCAGCGGGGGGTCTGTTTGACTATGTAAACGACCGACCGTATGTCTGTTCGTCTTTTATGAGTACGGCAGTCTCAAAGGTATTCGGCACGGCTATGTCGGGGCGCAGTAAAGAAAAGCAAGAGCTTGCCGACGCGCCTTTAAATCTGACCGCAAAAATACACATGCTGTCCGCGTCCAATCAAAATATGATTTCGGAGATTTTTGAGCCTATGGGCTATGCCGTCGAGGTCGAGACCTTTCAAAACGACGACAAATTCGGCGACGGAGGACAGAGCAAATATGTCAACCTCACTCTTACGGGAACGGTGCGTCTGCGTGATTTATTAAATCATCTCTATGTATTGATTCCCGTGTTTGACACGCAAAAGCACTACTATATTTCAAGCGAAGAAATAGATAAGCTTCTTGCTCACGGCGAGGGTTGGCTGAAAGAACACCCTCACCGCGAATATATTATAGGTCGTTATCTAAACCGCCGCCGAAGTCTTATCAACAAAGCACTTAACCGCTTAACCGACGAACCCGAACCCGATGAAACCGAACGGACGGAAGTCAAAGAAAAAAAGCCTAAACTCAACCAAACGCGCCTTAGCGTAGTTGTCGATGAGGTTTTGGCTTGCGGTGCAAAAAGTGTAATCGACATGGGTTGCGGCGAGGGCAATCTCACGCGGTTGTTTATCCGCGAAAAGCAGCTCACAAAGGTTGCCGCATTCGACGTTTCTTTTACCGCCTTAGAGCGGGCAAAAGACAAATTAAAAATCGACAAGCTGCACGAAACCTTGCAAAATAAATTGGAGCTTTTTCAAAGCTCATTGACCTACCGCGACAGACGCTTCGAGGGCTTTGACTGCGCTTGCGTGGTGGAGGTCATAGAGCATTTGGATCCCTCAAGGCTTTCGGCGTTTGCGCGTGTACTGTTTGAGTTCTCCCGTCCTAAGACGATCGTTCTCACCACGCCTAATATCGAATACAACGTCAACTATGAATATATAAAAGAGAATACCCTTCGTCACGGCGACCACCGATTTGAGTGGAGCAGAGCACAATTTACCGAATGGGCAACGGAGATGTGCAAAAAATACGGCTACAGAGTACAAATAAAAGAAATCGGCGACAGCGATAAAGAAAACGGTACGCCGACACAGATGGGAGTGTTTACGATATGCGGATAGAGATACCTAAATTGTGTGTGGTTGCCATGATGGGCGCGTCTGGCAGCGGAAAATCCACCTTTGCAAAAACGCATTTCAAACCTACCGAAGTACTGTCCTCCGACTATTTTAGAGGACTTGTCTCCGACGACGAGAATGATCAGTCCGTGAGTCGGGCGGCATTCGACACGCTGTATTATGTCGCCGAAAAGCGGTTGGATGCAAACAAGCTCGTGGTAGTGGATGCTACCAACGTACAGCAAAGCGCACGCACGGGGATCGTGGAGTTGGCGAAAAAATTTGACGTATTACCTATCGCTATCGTTTTAAACACAGCGGAAAATATTTGCATAGAGCGCAACCGCGGTCGCGCCGACCGTCCGTTTGGCGATCAAGTAATCAAACGGCATTGTATGGATTTGAAAAAATCCTTGCACCACCTCAAAAAAGAGGGGTTTCGGTATATTTACGTCATAGACAATCCCGACGAAGAAATCGAAATCGTACGCGTACCGTCTTGGACGGATAAAAGCGGCGAACACGGAGCTTTTGACATAATCGGCGACGTCCACGGCTGTTTTGACGAGCTGTGCGAGCTGCTTACCGATTTAGGCTACAAGCTCGATTTAGAACGCTTCACGGCGACCCATTCGGAAGGACGCAAGGCGGTTTTTCTCGGCGATTTGTGCGACAGAGGCAATAAAATAGCCGAAACTCTGAGACTTGTCATGAATATGGTCGCGCAAGGCAACGCATTGTGCGTCGCGGGCAATCACGACGTAAAACTTTTGCGCTATTTAAACGGCACTAAAGTCCAACTCACCCACGGATTGGACGATTCCGTAAAACAGCTCGAAAACCAATCGGAAGAATTTATCACGGAGTTAAAGACTTTTTTGGATTCTTTGATCGGGCATTATGTGTTGGACGGCGGCAAATTGGTTGTCGCTCATGCGGGAATGAAAGAAAAATATCAAGGCAAAAGCTCTAAACGCGTACGGGAATTTGCTCTTTTCGGCGACACAAACGGCGAGAGCGACGAATACGGATTGCCCGTGCGCCTCGATTGGGCGAGCGAATACCGCGGTAAAGCTAAGGTCGTTTACGGTCATACGCCCGCTGCCGAAGTTTACGCTATCAACAACGCCTATAATATAGATACGGGCTGTGTCTTTGGCGGCAAGCTCACCGCCTACCGCTATCCGGAGGGTAAAACGGTCAGCGTTTCGGCGCGGCGAACTTATTACGAGCCTATAAAGCCTTTGCGCGTACAAGAAGAGTATACGGATATACTGAATATTGCGGACGTATTGGAAAAGCATTTTATTGAAACGGAGCTTCATCACGGCATAACCGTCCGCGAAGAAAATGCGGCGGCGGCTATCGAAATCATGAGCCGTTATGCCGCTGATCCGCATTGGCTGATTTATCTGCCGCCGACCATGTCCCCTTGCGAGACGTCAAAACTGCCCGATATATTGGAGCACCCGTTAGAGGCATTCGCATATTATCAAAATCACGGGGTAACAAGCGTCGTATGCGAGCAAAAACATATGGGTTCACGCGCCGTCATGGTCGTCTGTAAGAATGCGGATACGGCAAAAAAACATTTTCTTGTCGGCGACGGCAGCGACGGAATTATTTATACGCGTACGGGACGGCATTTCTTTGAAGATGAAAAGACCCAAAACGCGTTACTTGAACGAGTTAGAACCGCGCTGAATAAGTCGGGCTTTTGGGAAAAATTTAACACGAATTGGGTTTGTTTGGATACGGAGCTTATGCCGTGGTCGGCAAAGGCGCAATTATTACTGTCGCAGCAATATGCTCCCACGGGCAGAGCGGGAGTGAGCGGGCTTGCCGCGTCCATAGAAGCGTTGCAAAAATCTGCGCTCATCGGCGGTAAGTCGAGGGATGTTGAAACGACGGTTTCGGGACAGAATGTGAATATCGACGCTGTTTTGGAGAGATATTCCGAGCGCGCAGAGTCGCTCTCAAGGTATGTGGACGCCTACCGTAGATATTGTTGGAAGGTGAACGGCATCGAGGATTATCGGATCGCGCCGTTTCATATTCTTGCAACGGAGGGTGCGTGTCACGCCGACAAAAATCATATTTGGCACATGGATACAATCAAAACGTATATCGCCCACTCCGACCCGATTTTAATGGCGACAAATCACCTACTTGTGGACTTAACAGACGAGACGAGTATCCAAAACGGCGTAGCATGGTGGGAAGCCCTAACCGCCTCCGGCGGCGAAGGTATGGTCGTCAAGCCGTACGACTTTATCTCAAAATACAAGGGTGAGCTTTTACAGCCCGCAGTGAAATGCCGCGGACGCGAGTACTTGCGGATAATCTACAGCCCCGAATACACCATGTCGGACAAGCTAACTCGACTGAAAAAACGTTCTCTCACAAAAAAGCGCAATCTCGCCTTGCGCGAATTTGCCTTGGGTATGGAATCTTTAAACCGCTTTGTAAAACACGAGCCTCTATACCGCGTCCATGAATGCGTCTTCGGCGTATTAGCGTTAGAAAGCGAACCCGTTGATCCGAGGTTGTAAGGCAACGGCAACGTGACGTTGCATCCAAATGTATCTTCATGCCTACCGCGACGGTTTATTTTACAACTTACCGATTTTGCTTGACAGACAATTACGGCTGTGATATAATAAAATCAAAAAAACATAGTATCCATATATGTGATATAAGGATTGATAAGGAGATTTTTTATGGAAAGAAATGCAGAATATTACGCTCAAGGGCTTGCAAGGCTGATTCGGATTCCCACCGTCGTTACCGAACCGCCGGAGGTGTTCGAGCGTTATCACGAAAGACTCAAAGAGGTGTTTCCCCATGTATTTTCCACTGTGGAGATAACAAAAGCGGGCGCGAGTGACGCGGAGGGAGATATGTTTCTCCAAATGGCAAAACGTATCGGCGGCATTAGCGACCCGCGTTTTCAGTCCGCGAACCCCAAAGGCGGCAACGCCCTGATCCTCAGATGGAAGGGCAAGTCAAGCGAAAAGCCGAT
>JAITOQ010000261.1 GCA_031289865.1 Clostridiales bacterium | reverse complement strand
ATGCAGAATTGCGGATAATTATAGATGTGATTCGGAGAAATCGTTTTAGATTTTTCGCTTTGCTTAGAATGACACCGACTTTTCAAGCGACAAAAATACCTACTTTAAAATCCGCAATTCTGCATTCTGCATTCTGCATTCTGCATTTTGCATTAAAAAGGAAAATCATGAAGATAAAATACACAAAGAGAAATACGGTCAATCAAAGCGACGTCGATTTTCTCCAAGCGACCGGTTTGCCGCGCTATGCGGCGGAGCTGTTGGTCGGGCGCGGGATTTTGACCAAAGAGGGCGCGGCGCGTTTTTTAAATCCTAAAGAGGAGGATTTTGACGACCCGTTTCTCTTTCCCGACATGGCGCAAGTCGTCGAGAGGGTAGAGCGCGCAATCCAAAACAAGGAGAGAATCGTCGTTTATGCCGACTATGATTGCGACGGGGTGTGCGCCGCGGCAATTTTGTACGGCTATCTAAAGGGCGCGGACGGAGGAGACGTTTACTACTATATTCCGACGAGAAAAGAGGGGTACGGACTCCATACCGACGCTATCGACAAAATTGCGGAGAGCGTCTATCCCGATCTCCTTATCACGGTGGATTGCGGGGTGACCTCCGTCGACGAGATAGAGTACGCAAAGGATCTCGGTATCGACGTGATAGTCACCGACCACCATGTGCCGCGTGAGGTTTTGCCCGACGCGCTCATTCTCAATCCGAAGGTTTCGGACTATCCTACCGAATTGTGCGGCGCGGGAGTGGCTTTTAAATTGGTTTACGCGCTTGCGGGATACGGCGAGGCAAAAAAATACATAGACCTTGCGGCGATTGCGACTGTCGGCGACATTGTGCCCCTCGTCGGCGAAAACCGCACTCTTGCCTTTTTGGGCTTAAACGCGTTAAACGGAAACGCAAAGCGGAAAGGGCTGAAAATGCTCCTCGACAGCGTAAAGCTCGAACGGGTCACAGCGGCGGACCTTGCTTTTACTATCGTGCCGCGCTTGAATGCGGCGGGGCGCATGGGGCTGGCAGACCGCGCTCTGGAGCTTTTGATTTCGGAGGATAGATTCGATATAGAATGCCTCATAAAGGAATTAAACGCGGACAACGCGGAGCGGCAAGTCGTACTATCCGACATTGCGGACGACGTGCGCGAAAAACTGATAGGTTACGACCTCGACCGCCGCCGCGCAATAGTCCTCTCCGACCCGCGCTATGACGGGGGCGTATTGGGGATAGCCTGCTCCAAAATCGCCGGTGAGTTTAAGCGTCCGACCGTCCTCTTTACGGAAAGCGGCGGGGTCTTAAAAGGCTCTGCGCGAAGTATCGAGGGCGTAAATCTCTATGAGGCTATGTTGGAGGCAAGCGACCTTTTTATCGCGTTTGGAGGACACAGTCAAGCCGCGGGCGCGAGTCTAAAAGCGGAAAATCTTGCGGAATTTGAAATCCGTCTCGAAAAAGCCTTGCAAAAATATGACGAAGGCGTCTTTGCGCCCGAAGTTTTTTACGATATCATGCTTTCCGAAACCCCGACGGAAAAGGAATTAGCGGAGGTTTTAAAGCTCGAACCGTTCGGAGAAGGAAATCCGCGTCCGATTTTTTTAAGAAAAGCTGAAAAAATGAATTTTACGCGCATCAAGGGCGGTGAGCATATAAAAATGAGCGAGAGGGGTACGGAAATCGTAGGCTTTTCTAAACGCCGCTACCTTGAGCTTTTAAATTCGCCCGTAGAAAAGTACCTCACAATGTATGCGGAGCAGTCGTCCTTTCAAGGGCGAAGCTATACGAAGCTATTACTGCAAGGGGTTTTTTCCGAGCCGCAAGAGGGCGCATTAGACCTCGATACGGAGGTCGGGCGGTATCTCTTTTTTGACGGCGCGGAAAAAGTTTCGGCAAAAAAACAAGCCGCCGAAGCGTGTACGGCACAAAATTCGGCGCAAAAACAAGCCGCCGAAACGCTCACGGAGAGAAAAAACGGCGAAGCCGCCGTAAAACGCTTTGAAAAAGGCGCGTGGGCTGATATAATAGAACAAACCGAAACTATTTACGGAACGGTTTTCCTTGCGTTTTCCTCTTTGACCGCAAAAAGGTTTTATGACGAGTTTCACGCGGCGGGAGAAAAGCTCTTGATTTGCTCATACGGGACGGCTGAAAGCCCGAATCCGTACAACCGCTTGATATTGTCGCCGAAATGCGCGCCGCCGCCCTACTACAAACGTATTGTCTATCTCGACCGACCGTTAAATATAGCCTCAATCGGGAATACTTCCGCAAGCGAGGTATTCTATACGGCGAAAGAAAGTCCGTTAGATACGGGGACAATCGGGAATACTTCGTTGCGCGAGGTATTCCGGGCGACGGAGGAAAATCCGCTCGACGCGGTGTTGCGCGCCGAACCGCCTACGGACGACACCATTCGGCGAATCTATGTCAAAATCCGTGCGGCAATTCAATCGGGAATAGTCGCGTCCGACGCGAGAGATTTTTTTGAAAAGGTCTTTAAGGACGGAACGGAAAAATATATCGACTTTTTAATCGCCTTTTCGATTTTTAAGGAGCTTGATTTTATCCGCATAGACGACGGCTTTAGATTGACGCTGACGGACAAGAAAGGGGCTTTGAAAGAGTCGGAGATTTATAGGAAGTTGAAAATTGAAAGTTGAGAGTTGAAAGTTAAGGATTTTAAAAAGCAAGTGTCATTCTTGTAGCAGTCCGTCAAAAAGTCAAGAATTAGTGGGGACGGATTAGTAGGGGACGATGCCTTCATCGTCCCGAAAAGGGAAAAATGGACTACGACCAGCTGCTCGAAAAACTCAAAAAAAATTACAAGGACAAGGACTTTGAAAAAATCCTTACCGCGTACGAATTTGCAAAAGCCGCACATGCGGGGCAAAAGCGTGCGTCGGGGGAGGATTATTTTGTCCACCCTTGTTCGGTCGTCGATATTATCGCGGATCTCAACATGGACGCGGACACGATTGTCGCGGCTTTTTTGCACGACGTTTTGGAGGATACGCCCATAACGGACGCGGAAATGGCGGCTAAGTTCGGGAGCGAAATCGTAACCCTTGTCAAGGGTGTGACAAAGTTTGACAAGCTGAAATTTGCCAACGAGATCGACGAGGAAGCCGAAAACATGCGTAAAATGTTCCTTGCGATAGCGGAGGATATTCGCGTAATCATCATCAAGCTTGCCGACCGCCTCCACAACATGCGGACTCTCGACAGCAAGTCCGACGAACGCCGCCGCCATACCTCAAAGGAGACCCTCGAAATCTACGCGCCGTTTGCGGGGCGGTTGGGTATGTCGAATGTCAAAATCGAGCTTGAGGATCTGGCTCTCCGTTATCTCCACCCCGAAGCGTATGCCGATTTGAAACAAAAGGTACAGGCAAAGCTTGCGGAGCGCGAGGAATTTATAAATAAGGTTTGCGCGGAAATCAATGCGCGCCTCCTTGAAATGGGGATAGAGGGCGAAGTCTACGGCAGACCGAAGCATTTTTACAGCATTTACAACAAGATGCGAAATCAAAATAAAAAATTTGAAGAGATCTACGACCTCATCGCCGTCCGCGTCATCGTTGACAACGTAAAGGATTGTTACGCGGTACTCGGCGTGATTCACACCATGTGGACGCCCGTACCGGGGCGGTTTAAGGACTATATCGCCATGAAAAAGGCGAACAATTATCAGTCCTTGCATACGACGGTTTTTACAAAATTCGGCGCGTTGTTTGAGATACAGATCCGTACGCACGAGATGCACCGAATTGCGGAGTACGGTATCGCCGCGCATTGGAAATACAAAAACCCGAAATCTTCGGGCAATCCGCAATTCGACGAAAGTCTGAATTTTATCAAGAACTTTATGGAAGCGGATATCTCCTTAAGCGACAACAAGGAGTTTTTGGACGCGGTCAAAACCGATATAGGACAGCACGAGCTGTTGGTATTCACCCCTAAAGGAAAGGTCATCGACCTCCCGACGGGTTCGACGGGGATAGATTTTGCATACAACATTCACAGCGAACTCGGCAACCGTTGCACGGGTATCAAAATCAACGAAAAAATCGTTCCTATTGATACGAAGCTCCAAAGCGGCGACGTGGTAGAGGTCTTGACCAACCCGAATTCTAAGGGACCGAGCCGCGATTGGCTCAAAATCGTCAAAACGACGGGCGCAAAGTCAAAGATACATCAGTTTTTTAAGCGTCAGCTAAAGGACGAGAATATAAAAAGAGGAAAGGACATGCTCGAAAGCGAATCCCGTCACAAGGGCTATACGTTCGCGGAGCTGCGCGAGGGCAAAGGGCTTGACGAGGTCTTGCGGCGGTATATGTTTGTGTCGGAGGACGACATGTACGCGTCCGTCGGTTACGGAGGGATGAGCACGAAACAAATCCTCTTTAAACTCATCGAGTCGTATAAAAAGGACAAAAAGAGCGAGTACAAGGAAAAAGGCGCGGAGAGCGTTGCGGGCGAAAAAAAAGAGACCGTCGGCGGTATCATGATGGGGGGCTACAACGAGCAAAACGCACGGTTCGCGAGCTGCTGCAATCCGCTCCCCGGCGACAATATCGTCGCGTATATCAGTAAGGGGAGAGGGGTTGCCGTCCACCGTGCGGATTGTCCTAATCTAAAAGGGTTGGACAGCGTGCGCCTCCAAAAGGTCGAATGGCCTACGGTCATTGCGGGCGAATTGGTTGCGAATATCCGAATCACGGTCATCAATCGTAAAGGAATTTTTTCGGAGGTGTCCTCATTGATCAACAATTTAGGCTATTCGATAGAAGCCTTTAACGGGAGCGTCATAGGAGATCAGTCGGGAGCCGGGCGCGGAGATATCAAGCTGTCGATAAAAATCAAGGACATGGAAGAATTAAACGTCGTCTTGAATAAGCTGAAATCCACGAGGGACGTATTAGACGCGCAGCGTATTTAGAGGTGTATATGAAATTCATAAAAATAGAAAACTCAGTTTTGTCCGAGAATACCTATCTCGTGTACGATGAAAACACCTTGCGCGGATTTTTAATCGATACGGGTTCGGATCGCGAAAGGATCGAAGAGGCGGTCAAAAAAAGTTCCGTTAGGGTCGAGGGGATTCTCTTGACGCACGGGCATTTTGACCATGCGCTTTCGGCGAAATATTTTCAAGATACGGGGATACCCGTCTATATCCACGAAAAGGACGCGGACAAGCTCCCGTCTCACAAATACGATATGAGTCGCTTTTTTGGGGCGAAGTATGATACCTTTTCCGCGGACGTATTTATAGAGGAGGGCGAACTTGCGCTTGCGGGTATTCCGTTTAGGGTCATTCATACGCCCGGTCATTCCGCGGGCGGGGTCTGTTACTATTTTGAGGAGGACGGCGTCGTCTTTACGGGGGATACCCTCTTTAGCGAGGACATAGGGCGAAGCGATTTTAAGGACGGAAGCTTTGAAACATTAAAAGCCTCTATTGTGGACAAACTCTTTGTTTTGCCCGATTCGGTAAAGGTATGCCCCGGACACGAAGAGGATACGACTATCGGCAAGGAAAAAAATAATAAGGATTTGTTTCGGCAATAATTTATGTGGATTGTAGTAGACCGTCATCGGTCGCACGAATTCATAGACAATATTTGTAATTCGTATTGACAATCGTTAGATAAAAGGGTATAATGAAAGCATAAGACAAAAACAAAAAAAACGAGGAGAAAGACATGAGCGAAGAAAAAGATTTGTACGGTCAAAAAAATCTCAGTTTTTCAGCGGGCGGCGAAAGCTTTCCCGTGACATTTAACGAGGGCGCGTTTTGGCTGCCAAAGCCGCTTGTGACGGAAAAACCGAAAGAACCCGAAAAGAAAAAACCTAAGCAGTTTACTCCCGTCCTCGAACAGCCTTATTTTGCAACGCCCGAGGAAGTGGATCGGTTGAAAAAACAGTGATCGGGGACAACACGCTTTTGCCGTTCGGAAAAGCCGTTCATTGTTTTTAAAGGGAATATATGATTTTAGTAGGTTGTGAAGAATTTTCCAACGATCTCCTTGAGCTTGTACGCGCATTCGGAGAGGGGGATACGGACGGAAATATCGTTATCGGCTACGGCATAGAAAACGGTGTAATCACGGCGCAAGCAACGCTTTTGGGGACGGAGCACACGGCGCGGGAGAACCTTTCTCCCGACGGCGACGCTTTAGAGCGGAAACGGCGGGTCAAGAGTATGCTGAAGCGTTTGCTTTACGAATTGTTAAAAGATGTGACGGGGCGGCGGCTGCCGTACGGGTCGCTGACCGGAGTTCGTCCGACCAAGCTTGCGTACGAGCTAACGGAGCGTTACAAAAAGGAAGCCGCGGCGGTTTTTGCCGAAAAAAAGATTTTAAACGACCCCAAAAGCACAGCGGAAAGCGCGTCTTTTTCAGACGAAAAAAAAGGTATAGAAGCGCGTGTTTTTCATACCTTGACCGACTATTATTCAGCGACTCCCGCAAAGGCGAATTTGGTGCTTGAGATTTTAAAAAATCAAGAGGGTTTGTATAAAAGCGCGCCCGACCTATACGACGTCTATATACATATTCCGTTTTGTCCGACGCGGTGCGCATACTGTTCGTTCGTTTCGACGGATATGACAAAGACAAAAAAAATGATCGAGCCGTATGCGGAGCGGCTTTTACAAGAAATCGATCTCATCTATACGCTTTCGGGAGGGGAATGCAACGCGCTCTACATAGGCGGTGGGACGCCGACCGCGCTTGACGAAAAAACCCTTATGCGGATTCTTGAAAAAGCCGCGAAATTCAAAAAGAACGAGTTTACCGTCGAGGCGGGGCGACCCGACACCATAGACGAAAACAAGCTGCGTCTTATCAAGGAGTACGGTGTAAACCGTATCTCTATCAATCCGCAATCGGTTCACGAAAAAACCTTGAACGCTATCGGCAGAAAGCATACCGCTATGCAGTTCTATACCGCGTTTGAGAGCGCGAAAAAATACGGATTTTCTATCAATGCCGACGTCATCGCTATGCTTCCGGACGAGAGCTTGTCGGACTTTTTGACCACGGTCAAGATATGCGCCGACCTCGCGCCCGATAATATCACCGTCCACAATCTCGCGTTAAAACGCGGCAGCTGTCTGACCCTATCGGACTATCGCTCAAGCGGAGCAAGCGACGCAAACCGCATGACGGACGGCGCATACGCGCTGTTAAAGGCATACGGCTACGCGCCGTATTATATGTCCCGCCAAAAATACATGTCTGGCAATCTGGAAAATTGCGGCTATACAAAACCGAACGCCGCATGCCTCTACAACGTCGACATCATGGAGGAAACTCATAGCATTCTCGCCGCGGGCGCGGGCGCAATCTCAAAACGCGTCGCGGGGGACAGGATCGACCGTCAAGCAAATATAAACGACGTCAAAATGTAGTTGGAACGCTTCGAAGAGTTATATCAAAAGAAACAAGAATTCTTTGAAAAAAATAAATGAGTTTTGAATAATGAACGGTGTTTTGTGTATTAGTGAGAACGGGATAGTAGGGGACGATGCCCGCATCGTCCCGAAAAAGGATAAAATGGGATTTTTTGAGGACGTATACGAGGTCGTAAAACGCATACCGAAAGGAAAGGTGACGAGCTACGGCAGGGTTGCGGCGGCGGTTGGACGGCCGCGTGCGG
>JAITOQ010000257.1 GCA_031289865.1 Clostridiales bacterium | reverse complement strand
CACGTTGCTTCAACTATAAATTCATACACCCCGTCTAAGTTGCGATATCTTTGTGCCGCGTCCAAGCCGTAGCCCACTATATAGCGGTCGCGGTCTAAGACGAATGCGGTATAATCGGCGGTTACGTCTACTTGACGGTTGCAAGGCTTGTCGAGGAGGCACGCGATACGGCAGCTTTTGGCTTTCTTTGATTCAAAATACTGTCTCAAATACTTTACGGTGTGACCGCTGTCCACGATATCCTCGACGACAATCACGTTTTTGCCCTCTACATTTTCGCGCATGTCCGCGATGAGCTTGACTCTGCCGCTCGAATAGACCGCGTTTTCGTAAGAGGAAAGCGTGACAAAATCAAACCTCAAATCCATGTCGGGCATGGCTTTTACGAGGTCGGAAAAAAACAGCACCGCTCCCCTCAATACGCATACGCATACCAAAGTTTCGTCCGACGGATAATCTCTCTTTATTGCTTCCGCAAGCTCCTTGACGCGGTTTCTTACGGTTTCACCGCTATATAACTCTACTATTTTCATCTTTTGCCTATATTATATCGATTAAACTGTTGGAACTAAAAAGTACACTAAGAAAAGCGCGGCGATCACAAGCGTGACGATAGAAATCGACCATTTCGCTTTTTTGCCGTTCTTTTTTCCTTTGATTAAGTCGACCAAATAGGTCACGACGGAGATTGCGACATAGCTCAAAATCCCAAGTCCGATACCGTTTGTGATAGAATATGTGAGCGGCATTCCGATAATCGTGATGAATGCGGGAACGGCAAGACGGATATTTGTAAAATCAATCTTTTTGACTTGTCCTATCATCAACACGCCGACATAGATGAGCGCGGACGCCGCGGCAGCCGACGGAATAAAGGCGAAAATCGGGAGAACAAACATCGACAAAAAGAAGAATCCCGCGACGACTAAGGCGGTCAAGCCGGTTTTGCCGCCGACGGCTATTCCCGCGCCCGACTCAACGAAGGTCGTGACCGTAGACGTTCCGAAAATCGAACCCGTCACAGTCGCAATCGAGTCGGAATACATGACCTTTGCATAATTGAGCGGCTTTCCGCGCTCATCGACAAGTCCCGCGTTTGTCGCGCACCCGACGAGCGTACCCATCGTGTCAAACATATCTATCATAGCAAACGTAATGATGAGAACGATTACCGAAAATATAGATCCCGCGGGCATTTTAAAGCCCTCCGAAAAGACCAATCCGAATGCGCCCTCTTCGGAATTTAAGCTGAAAAACTTTCCGAAATTCTCCCAAAACTTCCAAGAAACACCGTCGTTACCCGCAATCATGTCCCAATTGACGACCCCTAAAGGCATTGCGAGGAGTGTCGCAGACAAGATACCGATGACAACCGCGCCTTTTACCTTATAGTGCGCGAGAACGGCGATGACTACAAGTCCGAAAAGCGCGACTATCGCTTGACACGCGCCGTTACCGAGCGTCCATACATTGAATTTTTGAATGGCAAGCAAGGTTGCGCCGTCGGCGATTACGATTTGAGCGTTTTTCAGCCCGATAAAGGCGATAAACAGACCTATACCGACGGGGATTGCCGTGCGGAGAGAGGACGGTATTCCGTCAAAAACCTTTTCGCGGATAGTGACGCGGTTGCCCGTCAATTTGTCCTTGCCCGCGGGGATAAAGGAAAGCGCAAGGAATACCACGCCCGAAAGCAAAACCACAAGCATAAGATTGGCGTAAGTAAAGCTATTAGTGCCAAACACCGAACCGAGTAGTAACGTACCGATCATAGCGTTTAAGCCCATTCCGGGGGCTTGCGCAAGCGGCATTTTTGCAAAGACAGCCATGAGAACGGTACCAAGCAATGCGCCTAAAGCCGTCGCAATCAAGAGCGCGGCGGTACGAGCTAAAGGAATAAATAATTCACCCGCATCATTTGTCGCGGCAAACCCTTGCATCATGATAGGATTGGTCGCTAAGATGTACGCCATCGCCAAAAATGTTGCGATACCCGCATAGATCTCAACTTTGACACTGCTTCCCGACTTTGTTACGCCGAAATAATTGTCTAACTTTTGGTTTAATTTGCTCATGTTCTTTTCCCTCCCTAAACTTTTGTTTTTTATTTTTTTTGTTTTTGTATAGCTACCGTTTGAGATTCTTCGCAAGCTCGGAATGACACCGGCTTATGACAAAAGAGGCTGCCTTTGTTACTTGACAACCTCTTTTAAAAAAATCCGATTATAATCCCTTTTCGTCGTACAAAAGCACCGAACCCGTGATGATATCAAAGGCTTTTCCGATAACCTCCGGATTGAGATTATCTTTGGTATCTCTGCGCGTGTGGTAATAATCTTGCAAAACGTGCGACATACCCGCAAGGCAAGTGGATTTTATGCCGGCTTGCGAAAATGCCGCCGCGTCCGTCGCGCCTAAGCTGACGGTTGCGTACTTCACGTCTATTCCGTTTTGTCTGCCTACGTCCTTGACGAGTGCCGCAACGTCGGGATCTGTCTTGACGATACCGTTTAAGTCGCGGGTATAGAGGCTGAAGTGATCCATCTCGCGGAGGGTTTCCATACAGAGGACGATGGTTTCGACGTCCTTGTATTCCTCTTTATGCGCTTTTGCAAAGGCTTTCGCACCGCGAAGCCCCGCCTCTTCCGAACCCGAAATCAAGACGCAAAGCTCTGTGTTTTTGAGTCTGATTCCCGCCTCTTTAAAGGCTTTTGGGACTGCAAGCGAAACATAGCAAGCTGTCAAATTGTCGTTCGCGCCGTCCACGATGACTTTTTTGTCGTGGAATTTGTAGAGCGCGACCCAAAATACGAGGAAGATGATTCCTATCAAGCCGAGTATCAACGTGACGCCTTTTGCCACATCTACTCCGACGTTTTTATTGAGAACAAGCGCGACAATAGATATAATGATGACGTAAGCCGCGCCCACCAACGAGCCGATAAATACGCCGAGAAGTCCTTTCATTCCGAATTTGTAATGCCAATGCCATTCCATAGTGGCGTCGGCGTGACCGTTGACGATAATTCTTCTCTTGACCTCACCCGTCGGTTTTATGACGCCGAGTACGTTGGTCGAGGTCGCTTTTTTGTAAAGCGGGTCGAGTAAAGAGGTGTAGAGGACGAGCTGCGCGATCATAGGGATAAACGCAAGCACGATAAGTACAAGCGCGAGTATAGGCAAAAAGAAGTACGCCGCAAAGCCCAAAATCATAAGGGTCGCCGTGATATAGATCCAATCCATAAATGCGTCGGGGTGTAAATCAAACTCCTCGACGGTCACCTTGTCACAAGATTTTTCAAGCTCCGACTTAAAGTACAGTTGGGTGTCGGTTTCGCCTTTGCTTCCCGGAGGACGCTTTTCAAACGTGTCGATGACGTAGCCGATGCCGTCGGTCATGTAATCGACGGTTTTTGATCTGATCTTTTCAGAAATTTTCATGTCTTTCTCCTTTTGATTTTTTTTTGAATTTTTTGTTTTTTGAGTAATAGAACCGTTTTTTTCTTGTGGTCGGAAATAATATCGACCACTACATATATTGTACCAAATGTGCGCCGAAAACGCAACAAAATACAACAAATTTTCTTCAAAAATTCATTTATTTTTCGTATTTCTCGTGTTTGCGCCGTTTATTTAAAATATTTGTTCTCAACCGCGGCGATTTTGTCCAATCTCCGCTGATGCCTCCCGCCCTCATAAGGGGTGGTCAGCCAAAGTGTGACGATCTTTTGAGCAAGCGCGGTATCTACTACCCGCCCGCCCATGGTTAGGATATTGCTGTCGTTGTGCGCGGCGGTCGCCTTTGCGGAAAACTCGTCGGCGCAAGTCGCCGCACGGATACCCTTGACTTTGTTCGCGCAAATCGCCATTCCGATCCCCGTACCGCAAAGCAAAATCCCCTTGTCAAACGTGCCGTCCGCGACCTTTTCGGCGACGGTGAGCGCAAAGTCGGGATAGTCGCAAGACTTCTCCGTGTCGGTCCCAAAGTCAACGAACGTATGCCCTAATGACTCGATACAGGCCTTGACAGCGGTCTTTAAGACCAAGCCGCCTTGATCACAGCCTATCGCTATTTTCATACGGAATTCCTCTCTTTGAGTAAAAAAAATCGGAGCTTGCGCGCAAAATGCGATATGCAAACTCCGAATAATATTGTTTCTTACTTAAGCTCAGCCGTTGCGCCCGCTTCTTTAAACTTCGCGACAAGCTCTTCCGCAGCACCCTTAGCAAGACCCTCTTTGATGGTCTTTGGCGCGCCGTCAACAAGTCCCTTAGCATCTACAAGTCCGAGTCCCGTCGCATCTCTGACGACTTTGATGACTTGAACCTTGTTTGCGCCTACTTCCTTTAATACGACGTCAAATTCTGTCTTTTCCTCGACCACAACCGCAGCCGTAGGTGCCGCCGCTACCGCAACCGCCGTAGGTGCCGCCGCGCTAACGCCGAATTCTTCCTCGATAGCTTTTACGAGTTTGCTGAGTTCTACAACTGTGAGAACCTTTATTTCTTCTAACAATTTTGCAATGTCTGCCATTTTTTTATTCCTCCGAATATTTTTTTTTATTTTTTATTTTGGATTTTTTGAACCGTTTTTAAGTACGGTGTCCACGCTTTTTTTTGAACCGTTTTTGGTGCGGCTCCGTCACCCCTTAGCTTTTTTGGTCGGCAACCGATTGTAAGGCTCTTGCGAGACCCGCTATAGTCGCGTTTAGGCTGACCGCAAGTCCGCGTATAGGACCTTGCATGACTCCTAAGAGCATTGAGAGTAAGACTTCCTTAGATGGTAATGCCGCGAGGTCTTTGACTTCGTTTGCGTCTAAAAACGATCCGTCAAGACTGCCGCATTTGATTTTCACTTTCGGAAGGTCTTTTGCCCCCGAAATGACCGCCGCCGCCGCGCCTACGGGATCCTTACTAAACGCGACCGCCGTCGTGCCGTTGAGATACTTGTCAAAGCCCGTTATACCCGCCTCGCTCAAAGCGATTTTGATTAAACGGTTTTTGTAAACTCTGTACTCGACGTTTTTTTCGCGGAACGCTTTACGGAATGCCGTGTCGTCTTTCACAGTGATACCGACATAGTCGAGTATGACAAACGACGACGAACCCTTAATCCGTTCGCGCAATTCGTCCAACTGTTCGGTTTTTGAAGCTCTGGATACTGCCATTATTTCCCTCCTTTAAAGAATATGATTGAAGCTCTCCGTAAAATAAAATTTTTGACAATTTGGTTTCACGGAATAAAAAGCGTGTTGACTTCACCGATTCTAAAAAAAATAACCGTCCTCCTCCAAAAGAAAAGAACGGCATAAAAATCATACTTATCCACAAAACGTATCTAAATAAAACTTCTAATTTCGCCTAAGCAAGCGCAACGCTTACACCCGAATGAACGGATACTTGCC
>JAITOQ010000240.1 GCA_031289865.1 Clostridiales bacterium | reverse complement strand
AATCCGTCGACGTCCGTGAGATAGATCAGCTTTTCCGCACCAAGCGCGGCGGCGATAGCGGAGGCGGCTGTGTCTGCGTTTAGGTTATAACTCTTGCCGTCCTTATCCGCGCCGATACTTGAGATAACGGGTATAAAATCGTTTGAAATAAGTTTGAGGAGAAAGTCCGCGTTGATTTTTTCAATCTCTCCGACGAATCCGAGGTCGGAGCCGTCTGGAAGGGGTGCGGCTTTTTTGACGCGGATCAGATTTGCGTCCTTGCCGCATATCCCGACCGCGTTTACGCCCAAGGTATTGAGCGCGCCCGTGATATCCTTGTTGAGGGCGGTGAGGGACATTTGTACTACCTTCATGGTTTCCGCGTCGGTCACGCGGAGTCCCGACACAAAGCGGCTTTTTATGGAGAGCCTTTCGAGCATTTTGTTTATCTCAGGCCCGCCGCCGTGTACTAAAATCGGATAAACTCCGACTATCCTTAGGATAGAAATATCTTGAAGAATGGTCTTTGTGACGTCCTCGTCAAGCATAGCGTTTCCGCCGTATTTGACGACGACTATTTTTTTTGAAAGACGGTTGATATAGGGGAGTGCCTCAGTGAGTATTGTGGCTTTTTCGATTAGGGAGTCCATTTTTTATATTCCTTTTTTTGTTTTAGTTTTGGGTTTTTTAAGTTGAGAGTTGATAGTTGAAAGTTGAAAATTGCGGATTCCGATTAAATGCAATTCGGAGAAATCGTTTGAGAGATTCTTCGCTCCGCTCGGAATGACACCTATTTTTTATCAAAGCGAAGCGACACCTTAATTTTCAACTTTCAACTTTCAATTCTCAACTTTACAAATGTTTCGGTTGAGCCTTCAATCCCATAGTTTCATCAAGCCCGAACATCAAATTCATATTTTGTACCGCTTGACCCGACGCGCCCTTGATGAGGTTGTCGAGGCAGGATACGACGATTAAGCGGTTTAATCTCTTGTCGACGGCAAAGCCGATCGAGATATAGTTGCTGTGCTTGACCGAATTGATAGTCGGTAGCTTGTCGCGGTCTACCAAAACGAACGGTTCGTTTCCGTAATAGCTTCGGTAGGTTTCAAAAATGCCGTCCGCGCTCACGTCCTTTGTGAGCTTTAGGTAGATTGTCGCGAGTATTCCGCGTGTGATAGGGAGGAGGTGCGGGGTAAACGAGAGCGCGACGGGTTTTCCCGCGGCGAGAGAAAGCTCTTGCTCGATTTCGCTTGTGTGGCGGTGGGTGGTCACGGCGTAAGCCTTAAAATTTTCGTTGACCTCCGCAAACAACCCCGCGGTTTCCGCTTTTTTGCCCGCGCCCGAAGTGCCGCTTTTCGCGTCGATAATTATGTCGTCCGCGTCTACGAGTTTTTCCTTTAATAGCGGATAAATCGGGAGTATAGAACAAGTCGTATAGCACCCCGGATGGCCGACGATAGAGGACTTTTTGATCCGTTCGCGATAGAGTTCGGGCAGTCCGTAACCCGACTTTGCAAGCAGTTCGGGATTCGGGTGCGTGACCTTGTAGGTCTTTTCGTATACCGAAATATCGTTGTAACGAAAGTCCGCGCTAAGGTCTATGACCTTTATCCCGCGTTTATAAAATTCGGCGCAAACCGCCGCGCTTGCCGCGTGAGGCAGACAAGAAAACACCGCGTCCGAATCCTTTGCGATAAGATCGGGATCGAGAGCTTCAAATTTTTTTCCGCGGTAGTCTACGAGCGCGGGATACATGTCGGTGATTAGGGTATCCGCATTGCTGACGCTTACGGCGTGAGTGACCGACGCATGCGGGTGTGCCGAAAACAAATTCATGAGTTCCAAGCCCGTGTAACCGTTCGCGCCGATGATTGCGGCTTTTATCATTTTGTTTCACCTCTTTTTTTTCTTACCGATATTATAATACGAAACTTATAAATATGCAATCATTTTTGCATATATTTCCGAAAAAAAGTCGATTTTTTCGCATAAATCGAATAAAAATATGTATAAAAACAAACATTTTATGCATAAATATACAAAATTAAAAGCCGAGCGGGTTTGCTTGCAATTTCCTCCGACAATTTGATATAATATCCCCATGAAATATTTGGAAGTCGAAAAGCTGTCAAAAAAGTTTCTCTACGGCGAGCAAGCTCTCGACGGCGTGAGCTTTTCGCTTGACCGCGGCGAACGCTTGACGGTGTTCGGCGATTCTTGCGCGGGAAAGACCGCGCTTGTCAAAACCGTTTTAGGGCTTTTTGAAAAGAGCGGCGGGAGCATTCGTTTGGGCGGTAGGGATATAGCGGAAATCCCCTTTAAGGAGCGAGGCTTTTCATCGACCTTTTTCGACGCGTTTAAACGGCGGAAAAGCGTCTACGAAAATCTCTTTTATTCCTTTCGTTTGCGCGGCATAGAGCGGAGCGTGTTTGAAGAAAAATTGAGAATAGCGGACGGCTTTTTTAATACGAAGAATCTCCTTTTTAAAGAGTGGGGAGACCTTTCTCCGCGTGAAAAAGCTCTTGCCGTTATAGTCCGCTGCGTCCTCCGCGGCGCGGAGCTGTATCTCTTTGACGACCCCTTAAAGGGCTTAGCTTTTCCCGAAAAAAAAGAGATTTTACTCCGTCTTTCTGCGTACTTAGACGCCGCGGTAGGCGGCGCGGTGCTGTATACTACGGGCGATCTTTTGGAAGCGGAATTTTTAAATCAAAAGACCCTTATTTTAAACTACGGAACGGTCGCCGCTTACGGTGATTTAAAGGGGATATTCGCCGCGCCGCCCGACCTCTATTGCTGTAGGTTATTCGGGTTTAACGTCCTAAAACGCGATAAATATCCCCAAAGTATTCTGCAAAACGACCTAAACGGGAATACTTCGGCGCAAGGCGATACGGAATATCAAACGCGAAGTATTCTACAAAACGACCTAAACGAGAATACTTTTGTGCCGAATAACGCGGTGTTTTTCGCGGTTAAGCCAAAGGATTTGCATACCGCGCTTACAAGCGGCGCGCCTATCACGGGAAAGGTTATCTTAGCTCCCTTTGACGTGACCGCGCCGACGCTCTGTGTAAGAGACGCCGACGAAACGACGGTTTGGGTCGCGGCGCGCCCCGACGGCGAAGAATTTCGTATAGGCGGCGAGGTCGGTTTGCGGTTTTCACTGTCGGACGCGCTTTTTTACGGCGCGGACGAAAAAATAATCACGGAAACAATAGCTGACGAAAAAAGAATTTCGGGAACTAAAGAGGTATAGAGATGTTTAAAAAATTTATTTCCTACTACAAGCCGTACAAATTTCTGTTCTTTGCGGATCTCGTATGCGCGTTGATCGTCGCGTGTATAGACCTCGCGTTTCCTCAACTTTTGCGGCTCATCACAAACGGCTCGCTTTTGGGGGGAAACGATGTTTTAGGCTTGATTTTGTACCTTGCGGGCGGGCTGCTGCTCCTATATGTCGTTAGGTATTTTTGTCAATATTTTATGACCTCGTGGGGTCACATTATGGGTGCGCGCATGGAGACCGATATGCGGCGAAACCTCTTTTATCATTATCAGCGGCTGTCGTTTTCGTATTACGACAAAAATAACACGGGTGAAATGTTGAGCCGGCTTGTGTCCGACCTTTTTGATATCTCAGAGCTGGCGCATCACGGACCCGAAAATCTTTTGATTTCGATATTGAAAATCGTCGGTTCGGTCATCCTTTTAGTTATGATCAATCCGTTCATTACCCTCATTTTAGTCTGTGTCGTCGTCTTTATGGCGGTATTCAGCTATATTATGAATAAAAGAATGAAAAAGGTTTTCACCGACAACCGAAAAAAAATCGCGTCTGTAAACGCCCGCGTTCAAGACAGCCTTTTGGGAATAAAGGTCATAAAATCCTTTGCACGCGAGGAAGCGGAACACCGAAAATTTGACGAAGCCAACGAAGCGTTTTTGAGCACAAAATCCTCTTCGTACCGCGCCATGGGAAAATATCATGCGGTCAACTCCTTTTTTGAGGGGCTTTTGTATGTCGCCGCACTCGTCGCGGGCGGTATCTTTTTTGTCAACCGCGATATCACCGCAATGGAATTTGCCATGTATTTTCTCTATATCGGGATATTTATCAACCCTATCGATCTGTTGATAAATTTTACGGAAATGTTTCAACAAGGCTTTTCGGGCTTTAGGCGGTTTCAAGAGGTGGTGGAAACCGCGCCCGAAACGGAGGAGTCGCTTAACGCAAAAATTATAACGCACGTCGATGGAAAAATTTAGTATTGTATCGTCGGTTTGTCGTTTGTTGTG
>JAITOQ010000193.1 GCA_031289865.1 Clostridiales bacterium | reverse complement strand
TTCCATTCCATAGTACGACTTCTGTGGCGATAGGTAGTCCTTGTTTCGTACAACTCATACTTTGCGTGTGCGATCAAATCAATCGGCGCACCGCCCGTCTTCCAATCGGTTGTGTATTTTGACTCCGTTGCCCAGCCACCGTTATATTTCTCGAATTCGTCTCCGGTCCATTTATTATTTATACTCCAACCGCTCCCGTTTGAGGTCGGATAACCGTCAAAACTCCATTTCGTTTCGTAGCTGTACCACCACAGAACTTTCTTTTTAAATTCCGTATGATAAGCCATTTTATAGACGGGATTGATATTGTCTCGCCATAGACGATATTTGTATTCCGTACGGCTCTGTACCTCATATTCGGTCGCCGTGCTACCGCGATAAGCATAATAGTCGTTGGACTTATTGTTGCCCGTTCCCCAATCGCCCCATGTATACCATACCCACCAACCGTTGTTTACATATCTTCCTGATTCGACATGTACATCAAGACAGTCGTCTTTAAAAAAACGCTCGTTTTGTCCGAGTGCAACGGGCGTTCCCGCAAATACCGTTCCTTGACCGGAGTAATCTACTCCGTTTATGACATTGATCCCCGCTTGCGTAATCGGCACCGTTCTTATATAATCACCGAATCGATCAAGCTCGTAGTCAACCTCATCGCCATGCCGACCTCCGCCACCGCCCTCTGCAAAAGAAAGACCTTGCGAACCCGATAATGTAAACGACGCTATTAACACCGCAAGCAAAACAAAGGTAGCCGCGCCAAAGCGTTTGCCTTTTTTGTTTTTCATTGTTTTGTACTCCTTTATATTAAATTATTTTGTGGATTTTGTCAAGGTCTTTTGACGTACATTTTTTTTAATTCCTTAAGGGTTGCGCGCAAATTTTCCTATTGGGAATACAAAAAGCTGATTTTTTTGTTCAAAACACCTTTACACGTCCTATTATATCCTACATTTTGACGGTATTTTTATGGAAAGGAACGAATTCGGTCGTATATTAAAAGAATTGCGGCTCGCCGATGGGCTATCTCAACGCTCACTCGGCAACGTCTTGTCTGTCAACAATCAAACCGTTAGCTTTTGGGAAACGGGCAGCCGTGAACCCGACCTCGACACCCTTGTACGGCTCTGTAAATACTTTAAAGTTTCCGCAGACTACCTACTCGGCATGAGCATATTAGAATAAAATATCAAAACACCCGAAAAAATCCTTTTCGAGTGCTTTTTTATACGATTAACATTTGAGATTCTTCGCTACGCTCAGAATGACACCGACCTTTTTTTATTCTGATTGCGGGCGACCGAGGGCGGTCTCCCCTACAAGAGCATTTTTTAAAATCCGCAATTCTGCATTTTGCATTTTGCATTTTGCATTTTAAAAAGCATTCTGCATTAAAAAGTATTCTGCCTAAAAAAACTTGCAATTCGCTCAAATATATGTTATACTGTATTTACAAATATTAAACGATACCCCTCACAAAATAAAGGATATTATGGAAATTTCCGATAAAACCATTGCTCTGCTCATCGATTCCGACAATATTTCGCAAAAATATTTCGAGATCCTAACGGACGAACTGAACAAATTCGGCAACGTCACCTACAAACGCATTTACGGAGATTTTACCTCCAAAAACGCGAGCGGCTGGCGTCCGCTTCTTTTGCAATACGCGATTTCGCCGATTCAGCAATACACCTACACCACGGGCAAAAATTCCACCGATTCGGCAATGATTATCGACGCGATGGACATTATGTACAAGGGCAAAGTAAATTGCATCTGTATCGCCACGAGCGACAGCGATTTTACACGGCTTGCGACGCGCTTTAAAGAGGAAAACTATATCGTAATCGGCGCGGGCGAACAAAAAACGCCCCAATCATTTAGGAGCGCGTGCGACCGTTTTTTACTGATGGACGTTCTTCTCGCCGAATCCGTCAAATCCGACCCCGCCCCTATCTCGAGAGCCAAACCTACCAAACGGGTCATTCTTCCCAAAAATAACGCTCAAAAGAATAAAAAGTCCGACGCTCAAGACCCCGTTATCCCGCCGCCGCAAATCGCCGCCGCTCCTCCCGTCCCTACCGTCGCCCTCCCGAAGCTCGAAAATCTCATCAACCTTGCGACTGAAGTCCTCAAAAACAACTCCGACGCCGACGGCTGGATGCACTTCAGCGCGTTTATGAACGCGGTCTACGCCAAGGACAACTCCTTTAACCCCAAAAACTACGGCGCAAACAAAAAACCTATCACCTTTTTTAAAGATCTCGATCTCTTTTTTATAGAAACAAAATCGGGAGTTTCGGGAATAAGGTTAAAGTAATATTGAAACAGAAAAGCCGATATCATTGCATGACATCGGCTTTTTTAAATAACGACAGCTGTATTTGCGTTCTGAAAAACCCTTTATTTTTTAAAAAACCCTATACTATCCAAACCCGAATATTTCGCCTTGAGTCTTCTTGCATAGGCGGGTTCGATAAATTTTAGGTGGGCGTAGCGTCCTCTGACGTGATTTATGTTTCCTTGTTGTTTGACGAGGAGATTATAGATTTCACTTTTCAGACGTTTTTTGTAGGCGGTTCCGACGGAAAGTTTTTTTGCGTCGGTGATGATTACGCCCGTGATTTCCTTTCTGTTCGTCATAAAATAGGTCTTTTTGCGGTTCAGACTAAAGCCCTCTTCCGTTAAAATTTTTTCGACTTTGGCGATTAACGACGGCTTTAAGCGTTTTTTTGACGAAAAAATCATGTCGTCGGCATAGCGCGTATAGGTGATAAAAAAACCGACCCGTCCGAGCTTTTTGTCTATCCGCCGCATCACACGATTTGCGATAAAAGGCGAAGTAGACGCGCCGATCGGCAAGCCGCCTTGATACGAAACGATTCGCCATAAAAAATCAAGGTCTTGTTCGTTGTTTTTTAAGCTCTTTTTGTATGCGGCAAAAAACATTTCGCGTGTAATCGACGGAAAAAAGTTTTTGATATCCGCATGCAAAACGTGTTCGCCGTCAATATGCCTTGCCGCGTTTGACTTTACGGACGAGCCGTTTTCATACGCGGTGGCAAACCGTTCGACAAAACCGCCGTTTTTGACAGTCTCCGAAACGGCGGTTTGCAATTTTTTCATTGCGTCAGACGGCTCGCAAATCGTTCTTTTTCCGCCGTCGCTCTTTGGAATCGTATAGACGCGGTATTCCCTTGAGGTATCCCCCAACAGATTATAGATTTCCTTTTTGGAAAATCCCGTCTTTTC
>JAITOQ010000154.1 GCA_031289865.1 Clostridiales bacterium | reverse complement strand
AGCCTCAACCCTTGTCTGCGGAAATTCTCGCACTCTTTGTTGCGTCACTTCCCGCTTCATTCCGTATTTTTACGATAGCTTATCCATTATAAGCTATCGCAATTAAATTGTCAACTGTTTTTTAATGGTTTTTTTAAAAAAATCTGATACGGGACGATGAAGGCATCGTCCCCTACAAGAACAACACCGCCCTTTTCCCGCTGACCCGTGACGAAGCCTCTAAAATACGGAGTTGCCCTTATAAAATGCGAAAGTTTTTGAAAAGAGTGCAGAGAAAAAATTTTTTCTTAAATCCTATGCGACACAGCGTTCGTCGCGTATGGATTGCAAGACTCTGCCGGCGAACGAGTTCGCGTAGGCAGATTCTTCCAAATTTTGTCTCTGCATAATTCTTCTCAAAAAAACAAAAATTTACTTCACTTCGTCGGGTGCGACCGCGTCTTCCGTCTTATCGGGTGCGGGCGCGTCGCGTTTTTGGTCGCGGCGGCTTTGGCGTTTTAGCGTTTCCTCGTCCGCGCTCAAGCTGTCTTGGTCCTTGCCGCTCTTGATTTCGGCGCGGTATTTTTGATAGCTGTAAAAGACGAGATAGCCCGTCGTGACGGCAAGTCCGCACAATATCCCTATCCACGAATAGAGCCAAATCCCGTCAACAAACAGCGACACGGTCAAATAACACGCGAGAGTCCACATCATGATTGCAAAGCTTATGCGGACGGGCATTTTTACACGTCTTTTTAGCTTAGAGAGTACGATATCGGTCGTAAACCAAAGCGTCACGCTCCAAATAAAGCACAGCCACGACCGCGCCCATTCACGCGTTTCAAAGGATACTATAAGATAGACGAATATGCAAAGAACGACGTACATCATGAGAGTGTAAAAGCGCAAAAGTCCGTTTTTCTTTTTGACGACCGCATTCTTTGTCCCGCGGACAAATAGGAAAATCGCGTAGGCGACGCTCCCCGATAAAAGGATTATCCATGTAGTTCCCCACAGATTTGTCACAAACGAGACCGCCGTATATGCAATCAATAGGACTACAAAATAAAAAAACGACGCGTTCAACAAAAAACGGGAGTAGCTAAGCATAGTCCTCACGGGCGTATTCTTATCGATGGTCTTTAAAGCCTCCGAATAATCGCCGAGCGAATCGATACTCTTTTGATACGCTTCCGTTTCGGACAACCCCTCCGCGGTATATTCCTCAAACCTATCGTTCAGATTGACAAAAAGCTCCTCCTGAAAGTCGCTCAACTCCTTTGACCTCGTGTAACCGGAAAACTGCTTGTCTAAATATTTGCGGAATTTTTCTTTGACGTTTCCCATACTTTTTCCCTTTTTAAAAGTTTTATTTTTTTTCGTTCGAGATTCTTCGCTTTGCTCAGAATGACACCCGCTTTAAAATTATTTTCTGATCAATGTATTTAAAATACGGTCGATATCCGTCCATTCCTCTAATTTTTCGGCATAGACCTTTCGCCCCTTGTCGGTGATACTGTAATAACGCCGCCTCGCGCCGCCCGTCGCCTCACCCCAATAGGTACAAATCAAGCCGTCCAACTCCATGCGGCGAAAAGCCGTATAAATCGTCGCGTCCTTGATGTCTATACGCCCCTCCGAATCCTCCAAAATCCTCTTTGTGATCTCGTAGCCGTAGCTGTCCCCCGCAAGTAAGATCTTTAGGATCACGGTCTCCGTGTGCCCTCTCAAAATATCGCTTGAAAATGTCGCGCTTCCCATTCTTCCCCCCCGCATTACGGATAAATACCTTCCGACTCGTTATATATCCAATCTGTTTATATATATAATATCATTTTATACACTCTTTGTCAACAGTTTTTTTAAAATAAAAAATATTTATTTTTGTTTTTTTGTTTGGCGTGCATTTTCCCGTTAAACTCTAATGCATATTCGAGTTTAACTGCTTTATAAAAAAATACGGGCTTTTTTATACACATAGTATAAGCCCGTATTCTATTTTTATGCCGAAGTGAAAACGTCGGATTTTTATTGCAAATTATTTCGGGAAAGAAATATCTTTAATCCAGCTTTCGAGCCGAAATAAAAGCGTTCTTACAAGTCGCATCGGAGTTTCTGTCCACTTTCACTTGGAACGGATAATCCTTCTCTATCCGTGTAATCGTATATCCTTCTATGGTTACCGTCCTACCGTGGGTAGAATCCACAAAGCTTTGGACGTTTGGCTGAGGCGAATTATTTATGACAAAAGTGGTCTTAATGTCCGTTTCCTGCACAGAGTAAAAAACCCCTTGGTAATAGATTTCATAAAGACCCGCCGACTTAACCGTAAACGCATGGTCGTTGTTACGTTCGATATTCGTCCCGATTTTTAAAATATCATTTTCAAAACGAAGACTGCCTGCCGTGTTATCCGTCGCCGACATAGCGGTTACGATGTCGCTCACGCCGCCAATCGGCCCCGTTATACCCGTCGGACCGGTTATACCCGTCGGTCCCGTTATACCAATCGGACCCGTTATACCCGTCGGTCCCGTTATACCTACCGCGCCCGTGTCACCTCTTGCGCCCGTGTCGCCTTTAGCACCTACCGCGCCGGTATCGCCTTTTGCGCCGGTATCGCCTTTAGCACCAACCGCGCCCGTTGCACCTCTTGCACCCGCGTCGCCTTTAGCACCTACTGCGCCGGTATCGCCTTTCGGACCCGCGTCACCTTTCACACCGGTTTCGCCTTTCGGACCCGTTGCACCTCTTGTGCCCGTATCACCTTTCGCGCCAACCGCGCCCGTTTCACCTCTTGTGCCCGCGTCGCCTTTAGCACCTACTGCGCCGGTATCGCCTTTCGGACCCGCATCACCTTTCACACCGGTTTCGCCTTTCGCGCCAACCGCGCCCGTGTCACCTCTTGTGCCCGTGTCGCCTTTAGCACCTACCGCGCCGGTATCGCCTTTTGCGCCCGTGTCGCCTTTCGCGCCAACCGCGCCCGTTGCACCTCTTGCACCCGCGTCGCCTTTAGCACCTACCGCGCCCGTTTCACCTCTTGTACCCGTATCACCTTTCGCGCCCGTGTCGCCTTTCACACCGGTTTCGCCTTTCGGACCAGCGTCACCTTTTGCACCCGTGTCGCCTTTCGCGCCAACCGCGCCCGTTTCACCTCTTGCACCCGCGTCGCCTTTAGCACCTACCGCGCCGGTATCGCCTTTTGCGCCCGTGTCACCTTTCGCACCCGTGTCGCCTTTCGGACCCGTTGTGCCCGAACCCGAACCGGATTCGCCTTTTTCACCGGTCGCACCGGTCGCTCCCGTTGCTCCCGTCGCTCCCGTTGCGCCGCGCCGTCCTATACAGCACGAGCCGCACATATAGTTCGGACAATTTCCGAAGCCTTGCGTACAAGGACAGTTATAACCGTTGCAACCGTCGTCAAAAAAAAACATTCGTACACCTCAATTCTTTTTTTAGCGATTCGCCGTATAAAAGCCGAATTTCGCCGTATAAAAGCCGACATGATGCGGCTTTCTACTATCAGTATACGGCAATTTGCCGCAAGCCGTTCATACCGACCGTACAAAAAACGGACAAAAAACCTATCTCAAGGTCTTTTCCTCCGCTATCCGTTCCTTGATTTTTTTTAAAACTTTCGTTTCGAGGCGCGAAACATAGGAGCGCGAAATGCGAAGCATTTCCGAAATTTCCTTTTGCGTTTTGACTCCGTTGTCCTCCAAGCCGTAGCGGTGCTTGATGATTTCGTATTCGCGGGCGGTCAAGGTGGATTTTATGAGTTTTAGGAGGCTTTCGCGGCGCAGCTTGTTATCGACCTGATCAAAGACGCTGAGGGCGGGGTCGACGACGGTTTCGGCGATAGTGATTTCGTTTCCGTCCTTGTCGCGCCCGATAGGGTCAAAGAGCGATATGTTTTTTCCTCCCTTTTTGGACGAACGCAAAACCATAAGTATCTCGTTTTCGATGCATCTTGCGGCATAGGTTACGAGTGCCGTTCCTTTTTCGGGCGAATAAGTGTTGACGGCTTTCATAAGTCCTATATTTCCGACGGATATGAGATCCTCTTGGTCGTTGTAGTTGCCGTATTTTTTGGCGATATGTACGACTAAGCGCATATTATGGCTCACCAAAAGGTCACGCGCTTCGCGGTCGCCCTCCTTTGTGCGTTTGATATATTCCTCCTCCTTATCCTTTGACAAGGGCTTTGGAAACGCGTTTTTGTTTTCGATATAAGCCGTAAAAAATACATTACGGAGGAGCGAAAAAATTCCGTCAAAAAACATAAAAACACCTCAAAATGCCGTTTGCATTACTTTCGTAGTACTACATTATATGAAAAACGGAAACGAAAAAAGCGGAAAAACGAAAAAAATAAAATAATTATTCGGAATTTGCAAAGACTCTAAATAGGGGCTTCAAAACAAGCCTATTAAAAATGCTTTACTTTTCCGTGTGTTTGCGGTATAATGTAGATTGTAAAGTTGCGTGCTGCGACAATTACCGACAAATTTTTCCTTGTTTACGCGTCTTTATTCGGTAAGCAGAAAATATCTTATTACAAAAGGAAAAAACAAACTATGTCTATTATGTTGAAAGAGCTTCTGAGCCAGCCCGAGGTTTTGCACGATTGCCTCGCGCAAAACCGCAAAGCCGTCAAAGAGATTGCATCCGTCATAAAAAGCGGCGAAATCTCACACATCGTAACCATGGCTCGCGGTACAAGCTACAACGCCACCGTATTTTTTAAAGCCGCTATGGAGCTTGCGACGGGTATTCCCGTCGTCACCTATATGCCGTCTTTGACAACGGTGTACAAGGGCGGGCTAAACTACAAAAACAGCATTCTGTTCGCAATCTCACAAGGCGGTATGAGTACCGACACTTTAGAGGTTGTACGCTCGGCAAAGGCTAAGGGATGCAAAATCGTCGGAGTCACAAACAACAAGGACTCCCTCCTCGCAAAGGAGAGCGACTTTATCCTCTATCTCGCGGCGGGCGAAGAAAAAAGCGTCGCGGCGACAAAAACCTTTGCGGCACAGATTTGCGTACTGCAAATGGTCGTTTCGGAGGTTTCGGGAAACGCAAGTATCTTAAAGGATATAGAGAATGCGGGCGCGAAGCTCAACAAGGTCAAGGAGCTGACCGACGCTATCGATTCCGCCGCAAAAACCGTAAAGGATTCGGAGCATTTTGTGGTATTGAGCCGCGGTTTGACGCTTGCGCTTGCAGACGAGCTTGCGCTCAAGTTAAAGGAATGCTGTTACAAATACACGATTTCGTACAGCTCCTCCGAATTTATGCACGGACCTCTCGCCCTTATCGACGAAAAGTCGAGCGTGATACTCATCGCGCCGAACGGCGAATGCAAAAACGACTTTATAAACATAGCGACCCGCCTCCGTCTCTTAAACGCAAGGATCGTCGCGTTCTCCGATATAAAGGATGTCCTCGACATATCCGATGTAAAAATCAAACTGCCCGCGTGCAGTAAATGGGACGCCGCGTTCGTCTACTCCCTCGCCTTTCAAATGTTTGCGGAGCATATGTCGGTACGCTTAGGACTCAATCCCGACAGTCCGAGAAACTTAAAGAAAATCACAATCACCCGATAAACAAAGAAAAATATTGAGGTCGGAAAGAAAAATCTTTCCGACCTTGTTTTTTTATTTTATAATATTTTGACCGTATTTTATTATTCGATATATTGCGAATAAAATTCATTTAACCATTCGAGTCTGTTTAAAAGATATTCTTTAAGATATAGAACCTGCTTCTCGACCGTATCCGCGGCGACAACTTCGGACGGATTAGGCCAAACGTATATGTTTAAAATATCCCATTTTTCAAAATTTCTTTCAAAAGCCTCTCTATATGTATTATATGTTTGCATTACCATATCGGGTATTTGCAAAAGCGTCGCGTCATACGCTTCAAAAAAATAATCGACATAGTGTTTTCTGAATTCATCCACGTTCATCAACCGTGAAAACCATGGGTTTTGTGTTTGCGCCCAAAGTCCCTGCGGCGCATAATCGATATAGTCGCTATTGCCCGCCGAAATATCAAAATCCCAAACGGGTCCCATAAAGAGTTTTTCATTCTTGTCCTTGTACATAAAAATACTCAGCCCGCCTATGTCCGTATTCTTAAAAATCTCTTGTATCATAAAATATTTTATAAACGAATCAACGTCTATAAGCGCGTTTATATTCTCGAAATTTCCCGATTTTATCGCGTTATTTACGCTTTCAATATACGCCTTGATATAAGCGACTTGCGACGGTAAAAGCTCATCGTCAGGGTTGGGAGATCTTATGTTAAAATACATTCCGTCAACCGAAAAGTAATCTATATTCTCCGTTCCCTCGTTGGGAGCTCTGTAATCCTGCTCGAGCAGATAACCCGTGTCATCGGTCGTGTCGTTTGTTATATCCACCCTATCGGTCCCTACGGAAATTTGGTCGGTCAGCATATAAACTCCGCAATATTCGCCGTTAAGATATACGTCGACGAAAACCGTAAGCGGAGTAAAAGCGTCGCCGTCCAAAAGCGCGTATGAATTATACGCCAAATAATTGCGCATCAACGCTTTATCGGCGTAATTAGCAAGCAAAACCCAACTCTTTTCTTTTTTTCTGCCGAACACCGACGTTTTAGAATCAAATTTTATTCTGTACGGTTTTTTAGGCATACCAAGCGTAGAATTACCGCGCAACCGTATTCCCGCGTCGGCGTCTAAAATAACAAATTCGGGATTAGGACAATTTAAAAGACTTATTGCCGCCGCCACATAATTCTCTTTATCTAAAATAGGTGCGCCGTTAGTATTAATTACAATCGTAGGCAATAAAAAATCAAAATCGTATTTTATGTAAATTACGGTGCTTTTCTCTATTAAAATGCTTGAACTTCCAATCGGCAATATACAGTCGGCGTCATAATACCAATTTTTTACATAACCGAATCTGTCCGGTTGCGCGGATAAATAAACCTCGCTTCCGTTTTTTACCGCTTTTGAATCGCTTGTTTGACCGTTTTTGCCGGCTACGATGTAATTTGTCGTAAGAAGAGAGTAGTTTGCCGAATAATTCGCAAACACAAGTTTTGACACAATAAAAACCGCGTATACAAGCAATAAAACCAACGCTGTTAACGTTATAATACTCTTTTGTTTGTTCATTATTATCCCCCCGTTTTTTTATTTTAGTAATCGCTGATTAAGTAATACTTTTTTATGTCGGTTTTTTAAGGATACAAAATTGCGGATATGATAGATTTGATTCGGAGAAATCGTTGGCTCAGAATGACACTTACAAATAAACCATATGACACCATACTAAAAGTCAAGATAGAACATAAAAATTACGAGACTATTTGAAAAGAGTGCAGAGAAAAAATTTTCTAGAAAATTTTGTCTCTGCCCTATTCTTGTCAAAAAGAAATCCCCCCATCGACGGCGATAATCTGTCCCGTGATATAGCTTGCGCCGTCGCTTGCGAGAAAGAGTGCCGTTTGGGCGATATCGGCGGGCGTACCGAGCCTATCGAGGGCGGTTTGTTCCTTTAGCGCGTTGAGGTCGGTTGGGGTAAAGCCGTTTAACATATCGGTTTCGATCACGCCGGGCGCGATACAATTGACCCGCACGCCCGAAAGTCCGACTTCCTTTGCCAACGCTTTTGTAAATCCTATCACCGCCGCTTTTGCCGCGCTGTACGCGACCTCGCACGACGCGCCCGCAATGCCCCAAATTGACGAGATATTGATAATGACCCCGCTTTTTTCGGAAATCATTCGCGGCAAAACCGCACGCGTTCCGTAAAAGACCCCCGACAGATTCACGTCAATCAAGCGTTTCCACTCCGCGTCGCTCATGTCCGTTATGAGTCCGCTTGAGGAAATACCCGCGTTATTTATCAAGACGTCGAGCCGTCCGAACCGTTTGAGGGTAAAACCGACCATCTCATTTACCGCTTGAGAATCCGCAATGTCGCACGGAAAAATTTCCGCCGTCCCGCCGCCCTCCGTGATTTTGCGGAGCAATGCTTCGGCAAGCTCTTTATTTTTAAAATAATTGATTACGACATTATAACCGCCTTGCGCAAATACCCGCGCAAGCTCCGCGCCTATCCCCCGCGACGCACCCGTAATCAAAACCGTCTTTTTTGTCATACCCTACTCCTATAAAAAATATCGCGGGAAAATACTTTCCCGCGCTACTTGTTTTCTTTAAAAATTTTAAAGTCTATGAGTGTTGCTTCTGTTTTTCACCACCGCGGAATCAATCGATTCGATAGAACGATGCAATTCGTCGCGGGACTGTTCGTAAGCGTTACCTTGTAAGTTGATACGGTAGCTTTTTGTTGCCGCGCTGCGAAGAATGCACAAAAATATTATCACTCCGATCAAAGCGGGGACAAGCGCGACGAATGCGTTCAGAGAAACCGACGCTTTGACGATGGGCAAGGTATAAGGTCCGGCGTTTATCCCGATAAGCTCAAGGAGATCGACCTTTGCGACCAATTCAAGCACGAGCCAAATCGCCGTAACCGCAAGGAAAAACAACAGCAACGTAATAGCACGGTTTCTGCTCTTGACCTTTTCGACGTACGCTTTGATCCAAAGATCGTTTCTCACCCGTTC
>JAITOQ010000152.1 GCA_031289865.1 Clostridiales bacterium | reverse complement strand
GCAATAATGGAGAGTCTCAAATTTGCTCCGGGTAACGGTTCGGATAACAGCCTTTCGACGACAAACTTCGCCGCATGGCTCTTAAAGGAATACACCGCCGCCGAACGCGCAACCGTCGTTGCGGCTCACCTTGCGGACTATCTCGCGGCAAACCCGCCAAAAACAGAGGCGGATCTCACCGCGGAAGAACTCGCCGCTATCAATACCATCTCGGAGCAAGAAGAAACCGACCTTGCTACGTTAGTCACCGCCGAATCCGGCAGATTGAGTGCTTTGGCGGCAAAAACTAACGGCTTTAACGAGCTTCTCGGCGAATTGCTCCTCTCGTTGTACAAAAAAGCGGGTGCTACCGATAGCGAATTAGCCGATCAAAAGATTATTTGGGACGATTTAATCACAAAAGCGGGGGCTACCGACGAGGCAAGCGTTGCCGATGCAAACGCGGCAAAGACCGCCCTACTCACCGACCTAAGAACTTATCTCGTGGGCATCATCGGAAACGACGACTTCAATCCTAATTACGACAGCAATTGGACTCTTCTCCTCAATCGCTACAAGTCGTATATCAAGGTGTATGACAAGTTCCTTGAAGACCCGACCGCGGCGACGCTGTACGTTTCGTACGGAAAAACCGATTATCAACACTTTAACTATATCTACACCACAAGCTATAAATATTCCGAACTCGGATCTCACAACCGCTATGACTTAACGCCCGAAGATGAGCGCGTTATCGACAACGGCGCTAACGCAAACCGTGTAGCGGCGGGCAAAGACCCTATAGGCGGCTCAATCAAGCTCGCAAGCGGCTCATACGATATAGAGATCAAGGGTATCGTGACAGAGGGCGAATGGATCCAATACACCTTTTATATAGAGGCAAGTCAATTTAACTACACCGACCTCACTATCTCCTACAACTTAGGCGAGGGCGGCGCGGCGGACGTCGACACCCATGTCAAGGGCATAATGTTTGTCGATAAGTTGGAAATGGAAGAACAAAGCAGCATCGGCGACTTTGTCAACTACACATTCCCGACAGCGGGTCCGGTAAATGCTCCGGGCGTCACCGAAAATCTCAACAACTACCATAATGGCGGTACCTACGACCCCGAAAATCGTGGTCTCTATGTAACCCTTGCCATGGACAACACCAAAAACCTCGTCGACAATTGGGATTTTTCAAGCGGAAATCAAGACAATCCCGACGGCTGGTCATTAAAACAGCCCGATGAGATTCTCGACTCAAACAAAACAAGCTATATCCATGCGACCGACTACAGCGCGGGCGCGATATCGGCGGCGGGAATCGATCTAAAACTCCCGTACACGATAAACGATTATACGAGCGGCAATGTTTTGGCAATCGATACCCGTGTACCGGGCGTATTCACATATTTTCCGTCAAATAAAGCGGGAAGTATCGGCGATCCGACGGGGACGTTTGAAATACTCAAATACTCCTACTACAGATTTTCTATTTGGGTCAAGACCGACGTACCGACGACCTCGTCGGCGGGCGTAACGGTTTCGCTTGTCAACTACAAAAAAGACAAGACCGGCGAATACTCTCGCGATTCTAACGCCCCTACCGATATGTATACGCGTACGGTTCTCGACTCCGTGTCGGATATAAAGACCACGGACGACACCCTAAACAACGGTTGGACGGAGGTTGTATTCTATATCGGCGGCAGCTACAACGAATTAAAATACGTCGATTTTGAAATCACGTTCGGGAGCGGAACTTATTCTACTACCTCAACGCTTGCGCAAGGCAAAGCCTACCTCGTCTATCCGAGTATGTTTAAGATAACGTATAAAGAATACAACAGCGCGACCGCGGGTACGACGGGTAAAAAATACTCGTTCACTACCACCTACAACCCCGCCGAAAACTCAATCACAAACGGCGAATTTGACCTCATCGATATGGAAAACTCCAAAATTCATGAGGACGGATACCTCACCACCCTCGGCGTACCTTCCTCGTGGACTTTCCAAGAAGGGACGGTAAGCGACGAAACGGTCGCAAAGGATTCCGTGCTTTTCGGAAAGCTCGACCTCGACGACAGTAAGCAACTAATCGATTTGGATTATAATTACGGCACACTCGGCTTGTCATTGTCCGATCTCACAAAGGCGAATATTTACGACGGCTACAACTTGCTGCCTCAGTCGTCGGCTTCGTCCTCCCTCCTCTTAATGAGTACCATCGCATTGGGCGGCTCCTCACCTACGCCCGACCAAACCCACTACGGTTTAAAATCCTCCTCAAAGTCCTTGAGCGCAAATAAATACTACCGCGTTTCGGTCTTTGCCCGCATTTTGTCGGGTGACCCGAACGCAATCATTTACCTCTCCGCGTCAAGCAAGACTCCGTCGACGGTGTATTCCTCCGAGGGCGATAACAAGACGCAATTTGCGGTCGTAGACAGTACCGAGTGGAAAGAATACGTCTTTTATGTCGAGGTCGGTCAAAACAGCGTGAGCGTCAATCTCGAATTTTGGTTCGGGACAAAGGACAAAAAGACTACAAGCGTGGGTACGGGTTCCGTCCTATTCGACGGCGCACGCGTCACAGAGATAACCGACTTTACAGAAACCGTCGCGGGCGGCACAAAGGACTACAAAGCCTCCCTATTCTTTGATTCGATTGTAGATTATATCAATAATATCGACCCTATCACTAAGATCGGCGATATCACTGACCCCGATTTGTCGGATTACAAAGAAATTTTCGGCAAAAAAGAATTTGAATATACCAACGGAAGCGGCGTCGGCAAAATCCCGACATACTATATCGCCCTCTCCTACCTCACCGACAGCTTTGACGAATACGGCGACGATATATTTACCACAGCAAACGAAGCCGAAGAGAACGTCGGCTATGAGAAACACTTGTATTCACCCGTCGGTTGGTCGTCAATAGCGACCCTCAAGGGCGACTCCGACGACATAGTCGCGGGCGTACTCGATATCGACACCACCAGAAATCCTTATCTCGTCGATCAAACGATCACCCTCACCGACGACTCGACAAAGGATATAATCGGGGTACTAAAGGGACTTACCATCGAAAACATGAGAGAACGCTTATTCGCCGGTATGGGCGACACAATGCTCATCATGTACAACACAAACCTCGATACGTCCTCTCACTATGTATCAAATGCGGTCACACTCACCTCAAAGACGGTATATGAGATCAGCGCGTACGTCACGACAGTTGCGCTCGCTCAAAACAACAATGCGCGCATTTACGTCACTATCGGCTCGATTGAACTTGAATTGCTCATCAATACGGTAGACGGTAATTATTATACGGTTGAGGACGACGCTTTCGTACTGTGCGATTACAACAAGAATTCCGGATACGACGCGGACTTAAAATATGTGAAAGTCACTTTCTATATAGACAACGCAATGAGTACCGATATCTCCGACGTCAAGTTAAACGTCGCGCTCGGCGGTGCGGATGCGGGCGCGTACGGACTTGTCGCTATCGACCAATATACGGTCAGAAAGTATGCGAAGGGTACGGAGGGCTTTGACGACCTCCTCGAAACCTACAAGACCGCCTACGACGCGGAAAACAAAAACTACACGACTAAGGACACCAAAAACTTCTTTGACACCGCGGTGTTCTTCAAAGTTGACGACCCTACTGTTCTTGAACTGCCGGCAGATCCGACAGTAGATCCTCCTCCGAACTTCCAATGGCTAATCATCACGTCGGCTATCGTCGGCGGTATCGTCATCGTCATCATCTTAATCTTCCTCTATCAACGCTACAAGGAACGCTTCTTAAAGTTTGTCGACGCCAAAATATTCAAAGGCACGCTCCACACAAAGAAAGCTCCAAACTACGACAAGAGCAGAAGCTTTGCATCGGAATCCGTAAAAGAGACCCGACAAGAGTACGACAAGTACAGAGACGACTGATCTTAAATCAAAGCATATTAAAAGGAACCGCTCACAAAACGAGCGGTTCTTTTTAGTTGAAAATTGAAAGTTGAAAGTTGAAAATTGCGGATAAAAATAATAAATTCGGCGGCATAAAATTTTAACAAAAAACCGTCCCGATTATCGATAAAAAAAAATATCGCCTCAATTATTGATAAAAACCAATAAAACGGTGACGGTGTTCAAAAAAAAAGACCTCTTGCGAAATTAAATTTGCATAGATAAGGTATAGATTTTTGTGTCTGCCGTGACTTACGGAATAGGCGCATAGCATCGCTATGTAACTGTTCCGTAAGGCGCGGTAGGCGCAAAAAGATGTGCCTTAGATATGTGAATTGAATTTCAAAAGAGGTCTAAAATATCCCTTCTACAAAGTCTTTAGCGTCAAACGGCAGTAAGTCCGTGATTTTTTCGCCCACGCCGACATAGACGACGGGTATTTCCTTTTCGCAAGCGATAGCGACGACCACACCGCCCTTTGCCGTTCCGTCGAGTTTGGTGAGTACTATCCCGTCGATATCGACGGCTTCGTCAAAGATACTGACTTGAGAGAGTGCGTTTTGACCCGTGGTCGCGTCGAGAACGATATAGTTGCGTACGTCCGCGTCGGAGTATTCGCGCTCGATGACACGGTTGATTTTTTTCAGTTCTTCCATGAGATTCTTTTTGTTTTGAAGCCGTCCCGCCGTATCTACGAGTACCACGTCCGTCTTTCTTGCCTTTGCCGACGAGATTGCGTCAAAGACGACCGCCGCGGGGTCTGCGCCCTCGCCGTGCATGATGATTTTGACGCCCGCACGCTCCGCCCAAACCTCAAGCTGTTCGCTCGCCGCCGCACGGTAGGTGTCGGCAGCCGCTATTACGACGCTCTTTCCCTTGTCTTTAAAATGCTTGGCAAGCTTGCCTATCGCGGTGGTCTTGCCGACCCCGTTGACCCCCGCAATCATTATAAGTAACGGATAACGGTATTCGGGTACGTCGTAATCGACCTTTTTGACGACGATTTTTTTTAAGCATTCCTTTGCCTCGTCGGGGTCGGTAATCTTTTGACGGAATACCTCGTCGCGCAGCTCGCCCACAATCTCCTCCGACGCCGCCGCACCCATGTCGGAGTACACCAAAGCTTCGTAAAGACTGTCGTAAAACGCCTCGTCTAATTCAGCCGCCTTAAATACCTCAAAAATCTTTTTTGAGATTGCTTCCTTAGTCTTTTTCAGCCCCTCGGCAATCCGTGAAAAAAGTCCCATATTTTATTCCTTTTTTATTTTTTTTGTAAATAGAGGTCGCGAGACAAAATTTGTGAAAAAATTTTTTCTCGCGCTCTTTTCAAAAAGTGGGCTGCTACCGCCAATCCCCTCTCGCCGTCCGTTGCGAATTTGGGTGAAGCGTCACGCTTCCTTGATATGCTTGACCGCTTCGCTCAATTGTACCGAAACGAGTTTTGACACGCCCTTTTCTTCCATAGTGACGCCGTAAAGTGTGTCGGCAAGCTCCATCGTCGGTTTTCTGTGGGTGATGACGATAAATTGCGTGTGTTTACTGAACTTCTTCAGATATTCTGCAAACAAGTTTGCGTTCGAGTCGTCGAGCGCGGCTTCTATTTCGTCCAATACGCAAAACGGCATAGGCTTTAGCTTGAGTATCGCAAACAAAATTGCGATAGCGGTGAGTGCTTTTTCGCCGCCCGAAAGGAGCGAGATATGTTGGAGCCGCTTTCCGGGCGGTTCGGCGTAAATGTCTATTCCCGCCTCTAAGAGGTCTTTTTCATCGGTTTGTTCGAGCTGCAAATGCGCCTTGCCGCCGTTGAAGAGCTGTTTGAAAATCCCTTGAAAATTTTCGTTTATCTTGTCAAATTCGGTCTTAAACTTTGCGTGCATTTCGGTAGTGAGGTCGCCGATAATCTTTAAAAGATCGTTTTCGGCGGTCTTCATATCGTCGCGCTGTACCGCCATTTCCTCATAACGCGCTCCGACCGCTTGATACTCGTCCACCGCAAGCATGTTGACGTTTCCAAGCTCATTGATTTTTCGCTTTAAACGGTTGATAAGTAAAAGCGACTTTTGGTAGTCGTATTCCTCTATCCTCATGACTATCGCGTCGCCGTATTCCAGACCGTACTCCTCGCGGACACGCGCCTCAAGCACCTCCGCGTCCGATACCAAACGCTCCAAAAGGCTCTCCTCTCTCACTCTCTTTTCGGAAAGCTCCGATATTTCGCCGCCCAAAACATTCCGCTTTTCCTCTAATACGTTTAAATCCCTTTGATACTCCGCTTTGTAGTCGTCCAAACGCCGAAGCTCAGCCTTTAACGCGTCGAGACGCGCCCTATCCTCCGCGCTCATCGCCTCGTTGATAGCCTTTGCCTCTTGCTCCGCAACCGCCTCTTTTATCCGTATCACGACCCCTTCGGTCTGTAAAATCCGCGCCGCCGCCCCTATAAGCTCGTCCTCAATAGACGCTTTTTTGAGTAACGCCGCCTCACTGTCCTTGTAAAGCTGTGACAGCGCGACCTTTGAGCGCGTGATTTTCGCCTCTAATTCCTCGCGTTCGGCGCGTTTTTCGACGACGCCGCTCCGCGTTTCCTCGCGCAGACTGTCGATGTTTTTTCTCTGCTCCACGATATCCGATTCTAAGCGGTCAACGCTCCCGATATCGCCGAGTATCTCCGTGATACGTCCTTTGACGCCCGCAAGCCGTTCCTCCGCAACCTCTTGCTCCGCAAGAAATGCGCGGTACTGCCCGACCGCCTTTTCCAACCGTTCGGAAAGCGCGGCAAAGGCGATCTCGTTCTTTTTTTGCTCGCTCTCACGCGTTTGGATTTCGGCTTTTAATCTCGCCTCTTCGCCCTCGGCAAGCTTGATCGCCTTGTCGAGCATAGCGTTTTGCGCCGCGCTTTTGGTCAAGCTCTCCTTGACTTGAGCGATATTGCGATCGCGGCTGATGATATCCGCGCTCGCGTCCATCTTGCGGCTCCCGCCCGTGATCGCCCCGCCCGGCGCAAATACGTCGCCGTCAAGCGTCACGATACGAAACGCGTAATTATACTTTTTTGCCATCGCAATCGCCGTATCTATCACGTCCACGACGACGGTTCTGCCCAAAAGATTCCTAACGATCGGAGTGAATTTAGGGTCGCACGACACCAATTCCGACGCGACCCCAAAGCAGCCCGCCGTCCGCGCTATCTCCGAATAAGCCGACTCCAAAAGCCGCGGCTTGACGCTCGAAAGCGGCAAAAACGTCACTCTCCCGTACCGCTTTTCCTTTAAATAGTCGATGAGGTACTTTGCGTCCTCCTCGCTCCTCACGACGACGTTTTGGAGCGCCGCGCCAAGCGCGACGTCTATGGCTTGCTCGTATTTTTCCTCTATCTTAATGAGGTCGGCTAAGACCCCCAAATTGCGTTCTTTTAGATTGCTGTCGCTCTTAGAGTCCACCATGAGCTTTTTGACGGGGTAATTAAAGCCCTCGTACTCATTCTTGATGTCCTCAAGCATCTTTGATTTTGTTTCAAGCGCGGCAATCCGTTGACTTAAGCTTCTGCTCTCCTCTCGCCCCTTTGAGATAGCTATTCCCTTTTGGATGTATTCGCCGTTTAGGGTCTTTAACGCTTGTACGCCCCCGTCGATTAAGTCTTTTACACGCGAGCTTTCGTCCTCAAAATTCTTTTTGACCTCTTCCGCGGAATGCACCGACGTAAGGATCTCCTCGATTCGCCGCTCTATACCCGCCGCATCGCGCTTTAAAAGCTCCTCTTCCTTAAGGAGCTGCGACATATTCGACTTGATTTCCGTCAATTTGGACATGTTGTCGATAATACTGCGGTTTGAGGATTCAATCCGTCCTTCGCGTTCGGTGAGGTTTTCCTTTAGACTCGTAAGCTCGCGCTCCGACTCCTCCAAAAGTCCTTCTTTCGCTAAAATGTCCTCCGAAAGGGCTTCCGCTCCTTTGTCTGAAAGTTCGGCTTCGGCTTTTTTTGCGTCCACTGTCGCCTTTAAAGACGCTATTTCACGGTTTAGCCGCTCCTCCTCCGTGCGAAGATTTCCTATCCGTTCGCTGTGGAGTTTCATCTCGCCCGCGTTTTTTTCCGCCTCGACGAGATATGCGGTCAGCTCCTCTCGGAGGCGCGCAATGTCACCGTCGATTGCGGAGATACCGCTCAAACGCTCGTTAAACGACGCGACGGATTCGTTATAGCCGTTACGCGCCTTTGACAGCCCCTCCTCTATCGTCAAAAGACGGGAGTTGATGACGTCCTTTTCCTTTTCGTTGTTTTCGTATTGGTATATGTAGGCGTTGACCTCGTTTACCTTTAATTCGTCCTTAAACTCGATACATTTCCTTGCGTCCTCCGACTGTTTGCGGAGCGGCTCGATTTGGCGAAACAATTCGCCCATGATATCCTCGTGCCGCGAAAGGTTGTCGCGTGTCCGCTCTAACTTGCGCTCCGACTCGACCTTTTTACTCTTTGACTTGGCTATACCCGCCGCTTCCTCAAAGATATGCCGTCTGTCGTCGGGCTTCGCGCTCAAAATCTCGTCGATTCTGCCTTGTCCGATGATGCTGTAGCCCTCGCGCCCCGCGCCCGTGTCGCGGAGTAAATCCACGATATCCTTTAAACGGCACGTCGCTTTGTTTATGAGGTATTCGCTGTCGCCCGAACGGTCCAACTTACGCGTCAAAACCAATTCGTCGTAGTCGATATTAAAATTCCTCTCCTTGTTGTCAAAAAAGAGGGACACCTCGCAATAGGATGTAGACCGACGGCTCTCCGTACCGCTAAAAATCACGTCTTGCATGGACTTACCGCGCAAGGTCTTTGCGCTCTGTTCGCCCAAAACCCAACGAATTGCGTCCGCAACGTTGCTCTTTCCGCAACCGTTCGGCCCGACGATACCCGTAACCGCGCTGTCAAACTCAATCTTTGTCTTGTCCGCAAAGGACTTAAACCCTTGCATTTCTATCTTGTTAAAATTCACGTTAAAACCTTTATTTTTCCTTAGAATGTTTTTCTTCGGCTATTGCTTTTATCCTTGCTTTTCAACTTTCAATTTTCAAAACTTTAGCATATCCATTATATACGATTTTAAAAGATTTTGCAACTCTATAGGCGCATTGCTTTAAAATTTAGTACTACTTTTTAAATTCTCAACTTTCAACTCTCAACTTTCAACTTTCAACTTAAAAAAAGACCTCATAAAAAATTGCATTTAATTTTTTATGAGGTCTTTTATAATCTCCCCCGCCATAATCAAGCCCGCGACGGCGGGGACAAAGGAATTACTGCCGGGGATTTGGCGTCTTTGGGTACATTTTCTCACAGTCCCCGGGGGGCAGACGCAGCCCTCCTTGCAAGATATCGAGAGGTCGTCGTTAGGCGGTAACGGCGGTTCCTCGGAATACACCACTTTCAGCGTTTCTATACCGCGCTTTTTAAGCTCCTTGCGCATGACCTTTGCGAGAGGACAGACGGAGGTCTTTCCGATGTCCGCGACCCGAAAAGCCGTCGGATCCAATTTGTTCCCCGCGCCCATGCAACTGATAACGGGGACGTTCGCCGCCTTTGCGCGTACGATCAATTCGAGCTTTCCCGTCACCGTATCGATAGCGTCCGCGACATAATCATAGACCGCAAGCTCCACGGTGTCCGCGGAACTCGGCATATAAAACAGCTTAAATGCGTTCACCTCGCAAGCGGGATTGATTTCGAGGGTTCTCTCCCTTGCAACGTCGACTTTGTACCGTCCGACTGTCTTGCGCGTCGCAAATATTTGACGGTTGAGATTTGTCAGACACACCTTGTCGTCGTCAAAAAGGTCGATTCGCCCGACGCCGCTCCGCGCCAAAGCCTCTACCGTATATCCTCCGACGCCGCCTATCCCGAACACCGCGACTTTTGCGCGTTTCAGCTTTTCCGTTCCCTCTTTTCCGAACATGAGTTCGGTTCTCGAAAATTGATTTAACATTTTTCGGTCGTTCCTTAGTTAAATAGTTTTCTCATCTTTTTCTGCCATGCAAAGACGGCTTTTTCATTGTATATTTTAGGAATTTTTATTGCGGTATGATACGCGTGATTGCTCTT
>JAITOQ010000046.1 GCA_031289865.1 Clostridiales bacterium | reverse complement strand
GACAAAAACGAACCAGACGCCGCAAAACGTCTGGAAAGCTATAAACACTTGGCGAATAAGTAATTTAGTTTTTATTTTTTGAGAAGAATGATGCAGAGACAAAATTTTACAAGAAAATTTTTTCTCTGCACTCTTTTCAAAAGTTTTACCGCTTGTAATGGAAAATAGGTTGGAGTACGATAAACGCTCCAACCTATTTTTTAATGGGGATATAATCGGTATAATGCGGACCAAAAAGCCAATGTCATTCTGAGCATAGCGAAGAATCTCAAACGTCAGCCGTATAACCGCTAACACAAAAAGCCAATGTCATTCTGAGCTTGCGAAGAATCTAAAACGTCAGCCGTATAACCGCTAACACAAAAAGCCAATGTCATTCTGAGCTTGCGAAGAATCTCAAACGTCAGCCGTATAACCGCTAACACAAAAAGCCAATGTCATTCTGAGCAAAGCGAAGAATCTCAAACGTCAGCCGTATAACCTCATAACAAAAACAGCGAACGCCCTAAAACGTCCGCTGTTTTCCTCATTTTACCATTTGTTTTTTTCTTGCTTTGCGTTCAAATCCTTACTTTTTAATCCAAATCGCATACAACGTCACGCCGTTCGCCGCGTTATTTACGTTCCACCATTCATATGCCGCCGTTGTACTTCCCGCACTCGTCGCCCAACCGTCAAAGGTATAGCCCTCGCGGTACGGAGCGGAAATTCCATAGTCGGCGGTCAGATTGTCGATGCTGCTTGCCGTCTTTGTAAACGAAACTACATAACTCTTATCAGCCGACAACGTACAGCCCCATACCACAGGACGGTTTGAACCGTTCCAATAACTATTCCAACCGCTCGGTTTACTTGAAGCCTCTACATAAATTGTTGGATAGCCACAATAAGAGAAAGCCTCATAACCGATACTTGTCACATTAGGTAAAGTGATTTTGATCAGTCCTCTACAACCACGGAAAGCCTCATTACCGATACTTGTCACTTTAGGTAGCGTGATTGTGGTCAGTCCGCCACAAAAAGCGAAAGCAGCATCCCCGATACTTGTCACATTAGGTAGCGTGATTGTGGTCAGTCCGCTACAATTATAGAAAGCCCAATCCCCGATACTTGTCACATTAGGTAGCGTGATTGTGGTCAGTCCGCTACAACCGGAGAAAGCACCCTCACCGATACTTGTCACACTATTAGGTGCAGTAAATGCTGCGCCCGTCTTTCCTCCCGGATAAGCAATGAGTATCGTTTTATCTTTGTTGTATAATACTCCGTCTAATGTACTATAGTATAGGTTGCTTTCATCAACATTGATTGAAGTCAGTCCGTCACAATTATCAAAAGCCCCCGCCCCGACACTTGTGACATTAGGAAGCTCGATTGAGGTTAGTCCGCTACAATTAGAGAAAGCCCTTTCCCCGATACTTGTGACATTAGGAAGCTCGATTGAGGTCAGGTTCCAACAATCAGAGAAAGCAGCATACCCGATACTTGTGATCGAATTAGGAAGCGTGATTGAGGTCAATTCATGGTAGCCACTGAAAGCTAGAAGAAGCGTGTTTTTACTTTCATATCCTATGGCAATTACAGGTTTCCCATTGTGTGTTTCAGGAATAACGATTTCCGTTTTTTGTTCTGCCGCCCATCCACCGACAACCGCATAACCGCCGTCTATACGAATAAAAATCAATTCTTGACTTTGAATCCCCACGGGTATCCCAATCCCCAACATGAGAACTGCCGCTATACATATAGCAATAAGCCCTCGTTTTTGTTTTTTTGATAATTTTTTTTGCTTGCCTTTTTTTGTAAAGGACTCCTCTTTCCGATTTTTGACCGAAACATTTTCCGCTTTTGCCATTGCTTTTGCCGTAGTATCATCAACTTCGTTTTTCGTTTCGTTTTCCTTCTCCGCGTTTTCCGCTTTTGGTACGGTTTCGATTTCGGTTTCAGTTTCGCCACCCGTATCTGCATTGACCATCATGTCGGTCGTTTCTTTGATCGTTTGATTTTGCTTCAATTCGTCCATGTCGTTCTCCTTTGGGTTTTTTATTTAGTACAGCTGACGTTTTGGATTCTTCGCTTTTTGCGGGACGATGAGGGCATCGTCCCCTACGGTGACAGCACGTTTTTCATTCTATTTTTTGTAAATTAAAAAAGCCGCCGCGAGTCCTATTATAGACCCGTGGTGGCTATTATACCGTGTTTTATCTGATTTTTGACAGTTGGAAACGCGCCCCGACAAGAGGCTGCTACATACGCATTGGAGGCTAAATAGTACCCCCCCCCCGATATGTGTAATGTTTCGTTTCATTGACTGTTTCTCCGTTTTTTGTATTTTGTGCGAACAAGCGTTTTAGATTCTTCGCAAGCTCAGAATGACAACGGCTTTTTTTATTCCGTTGAGTTATATCTATTTTAGCACAATTTGTAAGTTTTGTAAATACATTTTTTGAAGTTTTTTTATTTTTTGTGTTTTTTTGGGTTTTTTTATTCGTATACGGGACGATGAAAGCATCGTCCCCTACAATTTGATTCGGATTTCGGGCGACCGAGGCGGTCGCCCCTACAAGCGAAACACCAACTTCTTTTTTAATCCGCAATTCTGCATTTTGCATTCTGCATTAAATAAGCATTCTGCATTAAGATAAATCTTTAGCCATAATCAAAATCAATTGCGCCGTGTCTATCGTATCGTATATCGCTCTATGCGCGTCCGTTAAGGTGATTCCGAAGTGTTCGCAGAGGGTACCGAGCTTGTAGTTGGCGACGGTGTGTTTTTTGCGCGCTATGGAGAGGGTGTCGTACAGCTCATTGTCGACGCGGTAGCGGCTCTCCTTTGCGGCTCGGCGAATAAAGTCAATATCGAACTCTATATTGTGGGCGACGAGTGCCGCGCCCGATATAAACTTACAGAAATCCGGAAACACCTCGCCTATCTTAGGCGCGTGTACGAGATCCGCGTCGGTTATGTGGGTAATCTCGGTAATCACGGCGGGCAGAGCCGTACCGGGGTTTAAAAAGGTCGAAAAGGTCTCCGTCATGACCCCGTCCACGATCTTGACGGCGGCAAGCTCGATAATCTTGTCGCTTGTACGGTCAAGTCCCGTGGTTTCCGTGTCAAAGACTACAAAGGTTCGTCCGCGAAGAAACGGCGGGATTTCGTTGTCGCCGCTCAAAAAGTCTTGCTGGACCTCCTCCGTATACGCTTTAGGGTGTATCAGAGAATATTCCGCGTCGATTTCGTTGTATACGCTTTCGTCCTTTTCTATACTCGAATAGTCGATTTTGCAGCGGTTGATATCGGTGACAAAAAAAGCCAATTCTTTGGAAAAGGTATCCGACTTTATCGATCCGCACGCGACTATTTCCTCGTTGTCCTTTAAGCCGTCGAGCGCGTCCGCGTCGCTTTTTTTCGGTTTTGGGTCACGCTCCCTTACGTCGCCGTCGCTCCCGCTGTCGGCAAAGGTGTTTTTGTACGCTCCGCTCTTCCTCGGAAAAAGCTTACCGGAGATTTGTCCCGTCGTATCCGATAACTCGAATAGGTAGTACGGGTTTCCCGTATTTTTTGCAAACCGCTTGTCAAACCGTGAAATCTTTCCGCACAGTACCACGTTGTCGGCTTCGTCGGAGATGGTTTTGATCGCCCTCGGATAGGATAAAATCGTCTTTCCGTAGACCCGTTCCGCGTCCGTCACGCGTATCGCGTCGCTTTTTAGGAGGGTGGGCTTTATCTCGCGAAGCTTGTACGCGTCGCTCACGCGGTCGCTCTTGTACGTCTCCACGTTAGCCCGCTCTAAGAGGCGCGACTCCAAATGCTCCTTGATTTTTCTGCATAGCCCGACGGTCTCCGCAAAGCCCTTCATATATTCGTCAAAACCGAGTTTTAAGGTGAACGCGCCGTTTTCGCGGTCGATGACCACGTTCGCGTCGCTTGAATCCGCGCCCGACAATATCGACGGAAACTCCTCGTTTAAATAGTCAAAGGTCAGCGCAATGATATTCGCCTCGTCCGCATATGCTTTTTTAAACCCCGTTTCAACCTTAAAAAACGTCCGAAGGATCTCCTCCGAACACGTCTTTATCTCCGTCCTCGTCTCTTGCGTCAAGCGGTCTATGTATTCGGGACGTCCGATAAAATTCAGCGTTATAGAAGCGTTTTTTTTGTCGATTAAAACGCTCTCCACCTTGAGATTTTTGTAGTCCTCGTTTTTTTTGTAAAGCTCTTCTGTAAACATTTTTTTCCTTTTGTTTTTTTAATGCAGAATGCGTAATGCAGAATGCAGAATTGCGGATTTTAAAAAAGTAAGTGTCATTCCGTAGGGGACGATGACCACATCGTCCCGAAATCAATGTAAAAGTAGGTGTCATTCTGAGCGAATGCGAAGAATCTCAAACGATTTCTCCGAACTGCCCCTCTAATATCCGATTTTTATGTTAGTTATTATACTGCCAACGTTTGAGATTCTTCATAAGCTCAGAATGACACTTGCTTTTTATCGGAGCGAAGCGACACCTTAACTTTCAACTTTCAATTTTCAACTTTTAACTTAACAAAATGATTTCTTCTAAAAAAATTGCGACGGCTTTTTCCGTTTCTTCCGTCAGATAGACCTCGCCTTTTTTAAAAAGCACGGCTTTGTCCCGTCCGAACGCTATTCCGAGGTCGCAATGCTTCGCCTCACCGGGACCGTTGACCTCACAGCCCATTACGGCTATTTTTAAGGGCTTTTTGACGAACCTTGTCCGCTCCTCGACGAGTTCGGCAAGGGTCTGTGTGTCATAGCCGCACCTGCCGCAACGCGGACACGAAACGACCTCCGCGTAATTTTTATCCAAACCGACGGCACGGAGGATACGCTTTGCGTACTCGACCTCCCGTACGGGGTCCGCGGTCAGCGAAACGCGCATAGTGTCCCCTATCCCGTCCGTGAGGAGCGCGCCGAGCCCCACGGCGGATTTTACAACGCCCGAAGCGAGAGTCCCCGCCTCCGTCACGCCTATATGTAACGGGTAGTCAAACAGCTTATCCGCCTCGCGGTATGCGCGGACGGTTTCCGTGACCGAAGAGGATTTTAACGAAAGGACGAGTTTGCCGTATCCGTCGTCCTCGATTTGCCTCACGCTGTCGCTGAGAGAGAGGACGAGCGCGGCTGTGCGGTCAAATTTTTCGTATTTTTTTTCAATCGAACCCGAATTTACCCCGATACGAATCGGAATCCCCCTCTCGCGTACGGCGCGGAGCAGCTCCCGTACCCCGTCATGCGTCATATTACCGGGGTTTATCCGTATCTTGTCCGCACCGGCTTCGACCGCAAGAATCCCCGTCTTGTGGCTGAAATGAATGTCCGCGGCAAGAGGCATATCGATACGCTTTTTGATTTCACAAAAGGCGTGTGCGTCCGCTTCGTCACGAACCGCGACGCGAAAAATATCGCACCCCGCCTCTTTTAACCGCTCCGCTTGACGCACAACTCCGTCGATATCCGTTGTGGGTAGATCCGACATGGATTGTATCGCGACTGGATTTTCACCGCCTATCGATACGTTTCCGATTTTTATTATTTTTTTCATAATCTGCCTTTTTTAAATGCAGAATGCAGAATGCAAAATGCAGAATTATCGATTTTAAGATATATAATTCAGAGAAATCGCTTGAAATTCTTTATACCGATACGGGACGATGAGGGCATCGTCCCCTACGGAATGGCATCTACTTTTTATCCGAAATTCTGCATACGGAATGACATCTACTTTTTATCCGAAATTCTGCATTCTGCATTAAACAACTACCCAAAAAAGTGGAGTATGTCAAACAAAATCGCCATTCCGAACAGCAGCACTATCCCGACGAAATGAATCATCGCTTCTACGCTCCGTTTCAACGGTTTTTTGCGTATCCATTCTATGATCGTAAAGACCATGCGCCCGCCGTCGAGCGCGGGGAGCGGAAGTGCGTTAAAGATTGCGAGATTGACGGAGAAAAGACATATCACATAGATAGTGTTCTCCGCGCCCGTCGCGACGATATCCGTCAAGCCCTTTATCATCGTCACGGGCCCGCCCGCGGTTTCAGCGACGTTTGCGCCCGTAAATAGGCTGCCGAGTCCGCTCAAAATCTTGCCCGCCGTAAAAAAGCTAAACCGAACCGCCCTCGCCGTGGATTCAAAAAATCCGAAGGTCTGACGCGTATACCCTATCAAAATACCGAATTTGTCCTCAAATTTCGGATCGCCGTTTTCGTCTTTTTCTTGCTCAAAGAGTGGCTTTCCGTTCTCGTCAAGGACGGGCTTGCCCTCTCCGTCAAGCTGCGGTACAAGGACGGGTATCGGGTGACGCACAAGCTCTATTTCCTTTGTTTCACCCTTTTTGGCGTTTGCGCGTCTGACGATAACCGTCATCGTCACTTTGTCCTTTCCGTTTAAGAGCCGCGTGATATCGGCGGGTTCGAGCATCTGTATCGGCTTTCCTTCAATCCGTGTGACCACCGTAATTATACTGTTTTCGGGATTTGCCTCGTCCGCTTCGTATACTACACCCTCCGCTTCCGCAAAATCGTCAGACGGCGCGATATACGGCAGCGTCTGCCCCGAAAACGTGAAAAACAGCGACAACACAATCATTGCCGACAAAAAATTCGTCACGACGCCCGCCGCAAGGACTATCAAGCGTTTCCACGGCTTTTGGTTGTTAAACGCGCCCGGCGACGGATTTTCCTCGTCCTCGCCCTCAAACGCGCAAAAGCCGCCGATAGGTATCAACCGCCACGAAAGAACCAAGCCCGATTTTAATTTTCGGCTGAGGATTTTCGGTCCCATACCCACGGCAAATTCGTTGACCTTAAAGCCGAGCTTGCGCCCCGCGATAAAATGCCCCAATTCGTGCAGAACCACCATTACGCTCAAACAGACAAAAGCCAAAATGACGTATCCTATGATCTGCAAAATCTTTAAAAACAATTCCATATTATCCTTATCCTTTCATTTCAATCCGCACCGCGCTCATATCGGGCTACGTTTTGATGAATTTATATTATACTTTCAAACGTATCATTTTA
>JAITOQ010000262.1 GCA_031289865.1 Clostridiales bacterium | reverse complement strand
GGCAGCTTTCCGCACCCCCTTCACCGCTTCCTCCTCATTTTGTGTTACTCCGTCGCTTCCCATTAAAGAAGCAAGCCCAAGCGACACTTGTGCTCCCGTATCCCCTTTCTCGGCTTTTTCTCTCAATTCTCTGATAGTCGCGTTGTCTTCCGACCTTGCTTTTTTTCCGGTCGTTCCGGAGTCTGCAATTTTGATAACATAACCTTGCATGCTTCTAAACATTTGAACGAGCTTATCCGCGGAAACATGAAGACCCTTACAAGAAAAAACAATATCGCCTAAATGAACGGTTTTAGAGTCGCTTGCAAAAATCTTTGCGTTACATAGCCGTTCCCAATCGATAGACTTAGTAATATTACCGCCGGATCCTTTCATTGTGCCGACATATATGCCGCTGTCGGCAATCCCAAGTGCTATAAAGCTACCGATGTGATCACCATTAGTAAAAGCCAACAGATCATCATTTGTAGGCACTTTACAACGCTCTTCAGCATCCTTTTTAAAGTTATTATAATAGGACTCATTCTTATCACATACCAAAAAAATAGGCATATGAAATACGGAAGATTGGCATTGGCTCACTATATACTTTATCTCGTTTGGATCAATATGTATGCTCATTAGTTAATTCCTCACTTTTTTAAATGATTTTATTTATTTTTGATTTTTTCGATTGTTTCTTTCGGATTTGCGTTCTCAAAAAGAACTTTTAATAATCCGTTGCCGTACATTTTCCAATACACCTCCGTAAAACCCACTATATCATCAAGGCATTCATGCGATATAGTCTCGTAGGAACAAAAAGTGCCACTCCTTAACATTATCCTACCGTCGTCATAAGACATTATAAAATTACAGCCACTCATAATGAAATTCGCACGGGTAATATATTGAACAACAGCGGCATAAAGTTTAGGCTCCGCACGAAAGGGTGCAACACTTAAAAAGCTAATGCCGTCATCTAGAATAGTAATGATAGATTCTACAGACTCAATCTTATTCTCAATGCCAAGGGTGAATCGAAAATCACCATCTTTTTTATCTTCTTCAAAGTCCACGTTCTCTTTCTTTAGATACCGTTTTACATCCGCATATAATTTTGATGAATAATCACCCATTTTTGCTCTTGTACCCCCCCTTTAATAATAAATTTAAAAATAATTCTGTCAACCCATATACGGAAAATTTTCTCCGTTTGTTTCATTATACACTAACCAATGGTTAGTGTCAAGCATTTTTTACTAACTATAGGTTAGAATTTTTCTTATCGGACAGATTTTTTTTCGGAGACTGCAATGGATATTAAAAAAAGACTTATAGAAGAAATCAACAACAGCGGAATGACGACGGTGGAGCTGTCAAAAAAAGTCGGCGTCAGTCCCGAAATGATTACGCAATACAAAACAACAAAAAAAATGCCAAGCTTAACGGCGTTCGCTAAGCTATGCGAAGCCCTTGACATTTCTGCGGACTATATTCTCGGATTAAAAAATTATTAAAAACCGTCGGGTATATACGGCGACCCTATCAAGAGGTATATTCCGTTGTCGGCGATTTGGATATTGATACGCTTTCCGTCTAAGATCAACACACCCGAAAGCCCCGCCGCGTACCCGAACAATATCTCCGTTCCTCCGACGTTTTCGCGGCGAACGACGTTTACGCCGAGCGCGTCGGCGGCGGATTCGGCGGTATAGGCGCGGCTGTCCGAACGCATAATCTCCGCATAAGAGTTTTCATCGATCAAAAATCGGTAGTATGTAAACTCCGCGCCGCCGCATTTTGAGCCGACGAGCTTATCCAAAGAATATTCCCCGCCCCCGAACAGCGGAATGAAAAACATGATGAATAACAATATTTTTTTTAACATGATCTTGATTATATCCAAAAAAAATAAAAAAACACATAAAATCGTTTTTGATTTTATGTGTTTTTGTTTGATTCTGTTTTTAGGTAACAAGCAAGAAGCTAAACTCTTTTATAAGAAATTTCTCCTAACAGTTTCAACTCTTTTCTGCTTTCGATTGAAAACCATGCAACTACATTTCCGTCTTCATCGTAAACGTTGATTTTCTTGTCTTCGACTTTGTACTTGCCCTCGCCTTTGAAGCCGGCGACGTCGAGCGTGGCTTTACCGAAAACCGTCAATTCTACAGTACCTACTGTTCCGATAATCGGGACAGAGTATTCGTACTTGCCCGCATAATAAACCGAACAGCTCGAAAGCATCATCACGGACATCGCAATCACGACTAACATCAAAACTGCAAGTTTCTTTTTGTTGTTCATTGCTTTTACCTCCTTGTTCAGATTTGAAACAACCGTTTCATGCCTATATTATACCATATTTATTTCCGTTTGTATATACTTTTTTTAAAAAATTTTTATATTTTTAATATTTTAAACCGTAAATATTCGGTCAAAAAACAAGCGAAAGCTTCAAAAATTCAAAAATCACCGCAAGTAAACCTACTCCGAACGCGACAATCCCGATAACGACCCCTACGGGAATGAAAGCGTAATTTTTACGGTATTCGACGATCGCCGCGACAAACGCCGCAATTGCCAAGATTATTCCCGCAAATCCGATAAACGGAACCCCTAAAAAACCGACAACGGACACCAAAAACGCCAAAACGGCGAGGACGAGAGTGACTATCGCGCTTCCGCTATAGTTTATCCCGTGCCGATCCGCACGGTTTAACTTAGCTTTTAAGCTGAAGCGCGGCTGAAAGTATTCGGGTACGGGAGAGGTCATAGGTTTTTGAACGACTTGCGTAAACGAATTCCATTTTAACGGGTACGGCTTTGCCGCCCGCCATTTACGAAAACCCGCCGCATCTTTTCCGTCGGGAAAAGAAAATTTCCACGCCGCGCCGCCCGAACCGCCGTTTTTTTGACCTTTTCCGTTCGTTTTTGCGGAATGCACGTTTACCGCGCCGCAATGCTTGCAAAATACCGCGCCGCCTTGAAGCTGACGTCCGCATCCGTAACACAACATGAGCTTATCCTCCGAATTTTTATTGCCGACTATTCGCCTATATTTTCTCTACTATATATTACTCCAAAAAAGCCGTTCTGTCAAGAGCTATTTTAAAATTTAATTCACCGTCCCTACTTTTTCTCCGCATTCAACATTTTGACAAACCTCTTTAACCCCGCCGCCGAAGCGTCAAACATCTTTGCGACGGACGCCGCCGCGCTTTTCGGCTTTTTGCCGACGATAAAATACACCGCCGCCGCAAAGGCTCTTTCGTTCGCGGCTGTTTTCATCGCGTTCCGCGCACGCTCCTTGTCCGAAATCCCGCCGCTTTCGTCCGTGATCTTTTCGCCGCCCTTTTCCGAACCCGTGCCGACTTGATCTAAGTCCTCTATACATTCCGCAAGATACGCAAACTCACGCTTGTACTTTTCCGTACCCTCTTTTAATTCGTTCGGCGCAAAAAACAAAAGCCCCGTAATGAGCGAGAGGTATGCGCGGTCAAAAAAATCTATTCCCGTTTCCGCGCCCGTTCCGTCAAACAAAAACCGACCCGCCGACGTGCGCGTGACGCATTCAAAAAGAAACTCCCTTTTTTCGGCAAGCAGCCGTCTGACCGCTTTTCTCTTAAAATCCGCGTCCTCTCCCACGTCGAGAAACATCTTGTTTAATATATCCGTGACCCCGTATTCGTCGAGATTTTCAATCAAATATTCCAAAATCTCCGTCCTAAGCTCTTCGAGCTTGAGCGCAAGCCCTATAAGCTCACGACTCTCCTCCGTCACAAAAATCTCCGAATATTTCTTGTGGGTTTCAATCGACTCAAAGAGATCCGAAAGGGTCTTAAAGTACTCGAACGGCAGAGGCGAATTGTAAAACACGGTAATCCCGCCGTCCAACTTCCTCAAAAAAAACTGCGCTCTGCCTTGCGTACCGTACACGGCGCGTATCTTTAAATACACCTTTTTCGCTTCTTCTTTTT
>JAITOQ010000223.1 GCA_031289865.1 Clostridiales bacterium | reverse complement strand
CTAAGAGCTTTGCGATACCGCCGACGGTCAAGTCGGAGCCGTCGATATTGATATCTTCCGGTTTTGGGAGATAGCCGATTGCGGTTTCCGCTGCGTCGACTACGCCCTCGCATCTCTTTAAAATCCAATCGAGTACGCGCATATTGTCGCCGAAGCCCGGCCATGCAAAGTTTCCGTTTTCGTCAAGTCTAAACCAGTTGACGTTAAAGATTTTAGGTTGATTTTTTATCTTTGCGCCCATTTCGAGCCAATGATTGAGGTAATCTCCGACATGGTAGCCGATAAACGGCAGCATAGCCATAGGGTCTCTGCGAACGACGCCGACCGCACCCGACGCGGCGGCTGTGGTTTCGGAAGCCATGATCGACCCGACAAACACGCCGTTTGCCCAACTCGTGGCTTGATAGACCAGCGGAGCGGTCTTTGCGCGGCGGCCGCCGAATACGATAGCGGAAATCGGAACTCCCTTAGGATTTTCAAACTCCGGACTTATGCACGGGCAATTGACTGCGGGTGCGGTAAATCTGCTGTTCGGATGCGCGCCTTTGACGTCGGAGGTCTTTCCGTTCCACGGATTACCTTTCCAATCGATAGCGTCTTCGGGAGGATTTTTGTCAAGCCCTTCCCACCAAACGGTATTGTCCTTTTTGTTTAAGGCGACGTTGGTGAATATCGTGTTCTTTTTGGTTGACGCAAGCGCGTTTGGATTTGACTTTACGTTTGTACCCGGCGCTACGCCGAAAAAGCCGTATTCCGGATTGATCGCGTACAATCTACCGTCCGCACCGGGCCTAAGCCATGCGATATCGTCGCCGACGCACCAAACCTTATAGCCCTTTTTGGTGTAGGTTTCGGGAGGAATGAGCATAGCGAGGTTGGTCTTTCCGCAAGCCGATGGGAATGCCGCCGAAATGTATTTGGTTTCGCCGTCGGGCTTTTGAATCCCTAAAATGAGCATGTGTTCAGCCATCCAACCTTCGTTTTTGCCTTGATAGGACGCAATACGGAGCGCGAAGCACTTCTTGCCGAGGAGGACGTTTCCGCCGTATGCGCTGTTGACCGACCAAATTGTGTTGTCCTCCGGAAAATGGCAAATGTATCTCTTTTCCTCGTCGATGTCCGCCGTGGCGTGAAGTCCGCGAACAAAATCGTTGCTATCGCCCAAAACGTCCAAGCACTTTTTGCCTATTCTCGTCATGATATTCATGTTGAGTACGACGTAGATAGAATCGGTAAGCTCGATACCTACCTTAGAAAATTCCGAACCGACCGCGCCCATAGAATAAGGGATAACGTACATTACCCTACCTTTCATCGAGCCGTCATAGATCTCCGATAGCTTTGCATACGCCTCGGCGGGCGCAAGCCAATTGTTTGTAGGACCGCAATCCTCTTTTCTCTTAGAACAGATAAAAGTACGATGCTCGACCCTCGCGACGTCGTTGACCTTTGTGCGGTGGAGGTAACAACCCGGCAAAAGCTCGTCGTTTAACTTGATAAGCTCGCCCGCCGCTACAGATTCTTTGGTGAGCGCGTCTAATTGCGCCTTGTTTCCGTCAATCCAAACAACCTTGTCGGGTTTGGTCAGTTTTACGCTTGCGTCGATAAACTCAAGCACCTTTTTGTTTGCGGTGAGTGCACCTTTCAAAAAATCAGCCATGAAAAAATACTCCTTTATACATAAATATTGATCTCTATTTTAAGTGTCCTTAATGAATGCTTCGTAAAAAAATTAACCGCATTCTAAAGGACATAAATAACTCGGAATCAAATCGGTAGATTCGACTCCATGAGGGCAAAATCGGCGCGGTGTCAAATCCATAAACCGGAATCAAATCATTAAATCCGACTCCACAAAATCTAACCTCATAACAATTCTACCAAAAAACCGCAAATAAATCAAGCTAATTACCCCCAAATAAAAAATTAAAAATAAATAATTTTCGGTTAAAATATTTGACAACCCCCCTCTCTATGATATATAATATTAAAGCTGTTTCAAAAGAAGTCGAAAAACCTCTTAGAAATAGTGAAGAATAAATTGATGCGGTCGTGGCGGAATGGCAGACGCGTACGTTTGAGGGGCGTATGGGCAACCGTATGGGTTCAAGTCCCATCGTCCGCACCAAAAATCAGACGCTAATCACAATATGTGATTAGCGTCTTTCTTTATGCCCTAAATGCCGTAAATCAAGGCGTTCAAACTGATTATTTTACTGCCTTTACTTTCATAATAATGCAGCATTTCGTCAATCTTCCTTTTGTCATAGCTTGTAATGCAATCGGATAAGACGTTGACCTTATAGCTTTCTTTAAGCAAATTATAGCAAGTTGATTTTACACAAGCAACGGCGTCCGCTCCCGTTATGAAAAATTCATATATTTCATTTTTTGCAATAAAGTCTGCGAACTCTACAATGCTCAATGCGTTTCCTATGTATTTTGTAAAAACATTTTTTGATACTATTTTTAAATCCGCGGCTAATTCGGCTCCTTTCGTATCGGGCTTAAAGGTCCTCGTACCCGCCGACAAATTTTCATGCCTTATATAGACGACATGAATATCGTTATCAACCGCCCAATCTATGGCTTTATTTATATTATCGATTATATCCTTGTAATTTTTTGTTATATCGTTTTGAATATCTATTATTACTAACGCTTTTTTCTGCATTGGAGCTCCTCTTATTTCCTATTATACAAGAAATCATCGTGAAAATCAAACGTTTAACCCCTAAAAGTGTCTTAATTGTCATGGATCGCTTATGGTGTCTTGCATTTTTCGGTCGCGGACGCGGTTATTCCTCCGCGCCCGTATTTGCTTTACTCTCATTGTTATCACATTTATTCAGTATATATGATTTTTATACGAAAGTCGATCCGTCATATACTTGACATTGCGATTCAAGCGAGATATAATTGTAATGCAAATTATTATGAAAAGAGGTATTCAAATGACCGATGAATTTTTGGCGTTAATCAAAAGCCGCCGCAGTACCAGAAAGTTCAAACCCGAACAAGTCGATCAAGACAAGCTAAACGCTATCATCGAAGCCGGACTGTATGCACCAAGCGGTGCTAATGCACAATCATGGCACTTTACGGTAATACAAAATCAAGAAATAATCGGCAAAATGAACGAAGATTTGAAAGAGGCTATTGCATCTTCCGATAATCTGCCGGAATTTATGGCGTCCAAAGTAAAAGCCGCCGCAAGTAACGCCGCATCTAACCTTTTTTACGGAGCACCGACGCTCATTTTGGTTTCACGACAAGAAGACGGATTTTTTTCAATGAGCGACGTGGCTCTGGCATCTGAAAACATTATGCTTGCCGCCCATGCGCTTGAGCTTGGTTCGTGCTGGATAGGTTCTACCGGCTGGCTGTTTAACAGCGCTAAAAGAAATGAGTATTTGGAGCTATTGCAGATACCGCAAGGGTATTCCCCTTCCCATATTATTTTAATCGGTGAAAGAACCGATAGCCCCGCGCAAGCAACCGCAAGAAAAGAAAATGCCGTTAATTATGTTAAATAGATTATAGAAGTGCCGACAAAAAAATCAGACTGTATTCACAAAATATGAATACAGTCTTTTTCTTTGCTCTAAAACGACTTCTTTTAAAGCCGATTCCAACCTTATAATGTTATTTTAACTAATCGCCGAAAGATCCTATGTTTTCTCTAATGTACCGTATAACGGCGGCGTTTATTTCCTCTTCTAAATCGGCATACGGGTCGTCAAATTCACACAACGGATTATCCTTATACCAATTACTAAAGGCTATTGTGTCTCCGTTTTGGGGCGGCATAGTGCCTTTAATTGAATTAAAAACTTCATCGGACGCACTCAATATACCCGCGACTTCGGGCAGCCTTATAGCCGTAAAGGCTTGAGCATAATTTATCCACAACTCGTCACGACGATTATAATAAAACTGTACAAAGCCTCCGTTAAGAACTTCTCCGTCAAACATCAAAACGGCAATAACATTTTGCACGGCTTCGGGTGCTTTGTAGTACGCTTGCTTTCCGTGGATTACGGGGTCATATTTCATTGTCCATTCGTACGCCGTTTCAATAAGCTCGTCGTCTTGCAACGCCGCAAATTCTTGTTTCGTAATGTGAAAATCCGAATCATTATCTGCAAAAAACCTATAATAAACAATCATGCTTCCGATAAAAAGCATACCTGCTACACCCATGCAAATAAAGAGCATATTTATAATTTTAATATATGGCTTTGCTTTCATGTATATATTCTACCGCAAATACGAACTAAAGTCAATAAATTCTCATATATTTTTAGTTTATATTCAAATCTTTTTGCCGCCAATTATCGTCAAGCAATTTATCCCATTTTTCTATTCACCGATTAGTATGTCGTATATTACTCCTCTTTTTCTTTGCTTTACAAAAAAGGCGACGTTGTATTTACGCATTCTCAATCAGCGGATGCAAAAAATACACAAGCAATGCCAAAACGACGACGCCCGCTATCAAGGTCAACATTTTTGCTATCGCTATTTTGCGGTTCTTTTCCTCGTGGAGGGTCGGGATTATATCCGTTGCGGCTATATAGATGAAAAAACCCGCGACGACGGCAAATATCGGTGCAAACCAACCGTTGCCAAACTCACCTAAAGCCTTACCTATGCCAAAGAAAATCAACGCGCCGACAAGCGAAGCCAAGCTGCTGACCGCATTGATCCAAATAGCTTTTTTCTTACTCATACCGCTTGCGCGCATTATAGCAACGTCACCTACTTCTTGCGGAATCTCATGCGCCATAATCGCCAACGTTATGATCAAACCCGAAATCGGAGAAATAAGGAAGCCCGCCGCAATCGCAATTCCGTCCATAAAGTTATGCAAGCTGTCCCCTATCGTAATCATCAACCACATGTGTCCGTGTTCCGACTCGCTATGACGGCAATCTTCGCAAGGCGCAATGCGGGCGTGCGAATGAAAACGGGACAGCACCGTCTCCAAAACGAAAAAAATCAAAATTCCCAATACCGCAAACCCCATGATAAAGAAAATACTTTCCTCACCGAATACTTGCGTTTCCTCGCCGATTTCTACGGCCTCGTGGAGCAAATCAAAGAACGCCGCGGCAATCAACGTCCCCGCCGCAAATGCCGTGGCAAAAGACGTTATGACGCTTTCTTTTTTGTTGTTTATAATCAGCAAGCCAATCAACAACGACAGCAAACCGCCGCCCAATCCCGCGGATACAACATACAACCAATCCATAATTTTAACCCCTTTTTATACTAATTACTTTAAAAATGAATTAGTATTGATTGCAATTTATTCGCAATTCGTATATAATTATACCATGGAACAAAAACATTGTCAACTAAATTGCGAACGATTCGCAACTATAAAAAACACAAAGCCCCGTTTAGCGGTTCAC
>JAITOQ010000159.1 GCA_031289865.1 Clostridiales bacterium | reverse complement strand
GGGTTTGCCTTACCAAGGACGTGCTCTACCGACTGAGCCATAGCAGCAAAAGCTTTTTGCGTGTGGATTCGGTGATTTTGTTGGGATGGGGGTTACTTTATAGGGGCGTGTTTTTGCGATTGGGGGGTGTCGGCGAAAGGGGGTTCTTTTAGAAAGCCTATAAATTATATAAAAAAAACGCCGTTATGTCAATTGATTTTATCATGGTTTTGTGATATAATTTTTTAGGGCGGATTGAAAACGCAAACGCTAACGGTAGTTTCGGCTATTCTGCTCGGAACGACAGTGGACGGGGGATTTTTAAGTCATTAGACGGAGAGTATCTCACAGCGAAATAGGAATAGCCGGAGAAGAGATATGCTACACAGTAAATTTGGTGGTTGGTCTGTTAATATGTTTAAAGATATGGCAAAAGAAACTTTCAGAGATATTGTTATAAAAACAACGAGTAGAAGCGCGATAGTGTACTCTGCACTAATTTCCAGTAGCTTGTCAGGATGGTATTAATGAAAAAAGAAACAATAAAAATTCAACATCAGTGGAGTTATTTGCAATGGATTATGCTTACATGTATGATGATACTTATGTTAGCATTGCCCACATTTGCATTTGAAAAAAACGGTCCAATATACTTGCAAGTGCTTTGGTATGTTTTCTTTACGATGTTTACATTTGTCTGCATAGCATTCTTTTTTATTAATTATCAAAGTGCCGAATTAACTGGAAAGGGGATGACTTTTAAATGTAAATTATATAAGATTAAAGAAATTGCTTGGTTGGAAGTAAAAAGAGTTCAAATTGAAAAACTTGCTACTGGCACGGCAGGGATGAGTATCATTTATAAAGAATGGATTGTTATCTATACAGACGACAAACAGCACAGAAATTACGGTGGCAATAATAGAAGAAAAAAAGGTCCTTGGTATATAATTGCGACATTAGAAAATGCCAAGATATTAAAGAGTTATATTGAAAAATATTGCAATAAAGATGTTTTTGTTGATATTGATATAGACGCAATATCATCATGGCAGAAGAAAAAAACAAGAAATAAAAATGATAAATTTATTTCATGAAAATTATTTTAGAAAAGAGAATTATAAAAATGTTTGATATAAATACTTGTTAAGGTTAAGCGCGTCCAGTAAATGCGCCGAACGACACGGAACAACTGCTTACAGTAGGGAACTCGTATGACGAGAGACGGAGAGTATCTCACAGCGAAATAGGAATAGCGGGAGAAGATAGCAGAGAGTACTATTTCTCGTATGACGACAGCCGCTTAGAGGGTCGTATAAATGCCGTTACCTTGCCGAACGGTACGGTAGAAAGACCGGAGTATGACGGACTGGGTAGGGTGACGGCGGTAGACGTGCTGTCTTCGGACGAAAGTAAGAAGTACGGCAGCAGTATCTACTACATGAAAAACGACGACCGTACCACGGGCTTGGTATCGACGTTGAGGTATAGTATCGATGGGAAAGACACGAGTAGTTTGAAGTACACCTACGATGCGAACGGAAATATAACGGTAATCAGAGAGAACGGCAAGCTAAAAGCGAGATACGCGTATGACTCCGTAAATAGGCTCGTAAGAGAGGACAATAAGGATCTCAACAAGACGGTCGTCTTTACATACGACGCAGGCGGGAATATTTCTTATCGGTCGGAGCGGACGTTTACGCTCGAAGAAGAGGTTTTTGCCGATGACAATACGCTTTTCTCATACAAAGGCGATCAGCTTGTAGCCGTCAACGAAAACAACGAATTTGAATACGATGTATTGGGAAATCCTACAAAATACTTCGGTAAGGATTTGTCGTGGAGCAGAGTAAGACAGCTTGACGGTATCACCGACGGCAGTAGCGAGATCAATTTCTTGTACGAGGCCAACGGCTTGCGCAGCGGAAAAATCAGCGCAAGCGGCGTGTCAAAGTACGTCTACAATGGCAGATTAGAAGCTGAGATAAGGGCGGCGAGCGTTAGCTCAGCAGTAGATAAAATATTATATTTTAACTATGGTTTGAATGGTATTAGTGGATTCACCGTAAAAAACGATACAACCTCAACGGAATACTTCTACCGCAAAAACGCCCAAGGCGACATAACCCACATCTTTGACAATGAGTTTAATCTTGTAGCAAAATACGAATACGATGCGTGGGGAAATCATACCGTCATAGAGTACACAAGCGGAAATATCGGCGCATTAAACCCTATCCGTTACCGTGGCTATTACTACGATGTAGAAACGGGTCTGTACTACTTAAAGAGCAGATACTATGACCCCGATACCGGTAGATTTATCAATGCCGACGATCCGAGTGTATTGGATACTACGAAAGGGGATATTAACGGCTATAATCTGTATGCTTATTGCGGATGTAATCCGGTGATGGGTTACGATCCCGATGGACATTTTAATTGGGGCAATTTTTGCAAAATTGTTGCCGGAGTAGTCATAATTGGAGCACTTGTTGTAGGGAGTATATTAACGGGTGGCGCATTATCTGTAGTTTTGGCTGGGGCGGCAATTGGTGCAATTGGTGGGGCGATTGGCTCAACTGTATCAACAGCAATTACCGGTGAATGGGACAATTTCGGGAACTCTTTCTTGATTGGCACCATTGCCGGCGGAATAAGTGGTGCAGTTAGTGCAACAAGTCTTGGAATAATCGGTCAAATAGGAATCAATGCTCTAATAGGACTTGGAAGTTATGCGACAACTGCGGGATTGAACGGTGACAAGATAACAGTCGGCGGACTGGTTTCGAGCTTTGTTTTCGGTGGCATAGCCGGTGCGATTGGCGGAGCAGGGATGATGAAAGGAAATACTACGGCAAATATATTTGTGGAATCTGGCGGACGAAACTTTATTGCTGCTATAGGCTCGAATATGGGCAAAGATCTCTTGAAGAGTCTTTGTAAGGTAACTGTAAATGCATTTTTCATTGGTGGGTTTCTTACTGGATTGTATTCGGTTTTATTGAACAAGCGATTAAATCCGAATCACTCTTTCTGGGGTTGGTAATGGAGGATTAGCTATGGACTGGTCATTAGGAAGTGCAATCGGAATGTATGTCGGAGCAGTAATATGTTTAGCATTTTCGTATCTTTTTGCCGGCTACATTGAAGGAAACAAACATAACCAATATAGAAAGACAATCAAATTAAAATATTTCAAACGGCTTTTTTGGTATGATAAAAAAACTATTGTTGGTGGAATATTTATAATCACGTTTATTCATGAGCTACTGAGCATTATGCTTTTTATCGCAACAACAGCGATGCTGGTTATTTCGATATTACTAAAAAACGAGCTTATTATAGGTGTCAGTACGGTAACATCCACTATTTATGTATGCTATTGCTCTGTGATAGAGCGCGTGGCTTTTAAAGAAAGGGATTATGGCAAAAAAACAGAGAAGGATAATTTAGGAAAAACAAATAAAAAGAATAAGAAAAGAGGCGAATGAAAATGTTTGATATAAATACTTGTTAACGGCTTGCGCAGCGGAAAAATCAGCGCAAGCGGCGTGTCAAAGTACGTCTATAACGGCAGATTAGAAGCGGAAATAAGGAAATTGCTTTAATTGGTAAATATCTATTTTTGTTTGGGGCTTGATAATGGAGGACTATATGTTTGGAAAATCTATTCGCGAAAAATTAGCAAGTGATTTTTCTTTTGTAAAAGATTACGGCTTTAACTATTTGCGCGATTCACAACATGATTATGTGGGTCCATCCGTTTACTTTGGATTGAATCACTATACGCTTGAAATTGGATATGACTATGACAAACGCAGAATATTTGTACTGTTGTATGATTCTACTAAAAAAACATATTTTAACAAGGCGGCTATTTGTGCTACTTCCCAATGGAAAGATATACTGAAAGGAGTCACTTTAATAGGTTCTTCATACAAAAAACAAGTTAACCAAGTAGAAAAAATATTGCAAGAATATTTGAGGAAAGGAGAGATTTCTATCGCAAAAATGCCCAAGGCGACATAACCCACATCTTTGACAATGACTTCGGTCTTGTAGCTAAGTACGAATACGACGCGTGGGGAAATCATACGGTTATAGAGTACATAAGCGAGAATGTAGGCGCATTAAATCCGATAAGATATATAGATTCTAAATAAAACAGTTAAAACAACAACACAACGATAAGTACGGGAGGAGGAAAGATAATGGACATTGCGATTTTGGGAGCGGGCAACAGGGGAATGAACGTCTACGGACGGATTTTTTCGTCTATGGCGGGGGCGAGGATTTCGGCGGTTTGCGAGACGGACGGGGTAAAGCTCGACGAGGCGATGAGGCGGTTTCGGGTGGAGGAGAAGAATTGTTTCGCCGACGAGGACGGATTTTTTGCGCGGGGCGTGCTTGCGGACGGGCTTGTGATTGCGACCATGGATAGGGATCATCACCGTCAGACCTTAAAGGCGATAAGGACGGGTTACAAAAAGATACTTTTGGAAAAGCCCGTTTCGGAAAAGCTGAAAGAGGTCGAGGAGCTTGTGCGCGTGGCGACCGCGAACGGCGTAGAGATTTTGGTGTGTCATGTACTTAGGTATTCGGGATTTTATAAGATGATAAACGACATTATAAAGTCGGGCAAAATAGGAGACGTCATCGATGTCAATCATCAAGAAAATGTCGGCTATTGGCATTTTGCGCACAGCTTTACACGCGGGAATTGGCGAAGAGCCGACACCTCCGCGCCGATACTGCTTGCAAAAACCTGTCATGATTTTGACCTTTTGTATTGGTTTGTCGGCTCGAAATGCGTAAAGATACAGAGTTACGGGGAGCTGACGCATTTTAGGCGTGAATGTGCGCCTAAAGGTTGTACAAAACGCTGTTTGGACGGCTGCGCGTACATAGATTCGTGTCCGTTTAGCGCAAAAAAACTCTATTTGAATGCAAAAACGCCGATAGGCTGGGGGATTTTTCATGTCGCGGGAAAAAACGGCGCGACAACGGCGGAGGTAGAAGCCGCGTTGAAGGATATTAACAATCCGTACGGACGCTGTGTGTATCATTGCGACAACGACGTAAACGATCATCAAGTGGTGATTATGCGGTTTGAAAACGGCGCGACCGCAACCCTTACGGTGACGGCTTTTTCTGAAAATTGCTATCGTCGTATCCACGTCATGGGGACGAAGGGCGAAATCATCGGCACGGATTCCGATAAATATCTCACCGTCAACGTGTTCGGAGAAAGTAACAAAAAAATTCTCGGTAAAAAGGTCAACCGTATCAAAATCAAAAATCAAGGCGGACACTTAGGCGGCGACAACGGTATCTGCGAAACCTTCGGTAAGCTCGTTGCCGGCGAAAAAATCGACCCCGATTATTTGACGACTATCGACGTGACGCTGGAGAGCCATAGAATGATTTTTGACGCGGAGAGGTCGATGAGGTCGGGTGGGACGGGTTTTCACGAGCTAACTGACGGGTTAAAGATGTTGAAGTAAGAGAATAACATGGGAATTGTAGGGGCGACCGCCCTCGGTCGCCCGTATACGAAGGTATATTCGCCAAATCACATTATATGATGCGGCAACTGTTGCAAATTTTGCAACAGTTCAAATTGAGGGTACAAGACAAGTCAGCAGAGATATTGGATTTTTTAAACCGACCATCAGCCAATGGGCAAACGAATAGGAGGGCGATATATGGATAACGTGCATTTAGTGACTTGCTATACAAATGAAGAAAAAGAAAATAAATGTGTAGGTGTTTTTTATGAAAAAGAGGATGGTTTGTATCATCTTAGGATAGAAAGCAACGACGTTGAAGTATATAGAAACTACAAGAATTTGAAAATTATCAATTGTGATTACAATAACCAATCCTATTTTTTATTCGAGATTGCAATGACAAATTGGGGATGTGTTGTAGGTACCGCTACATACTTTGTCGAATACGATGTTTATAAACATGGGATAGGGATAAATTGTTTCGACATTGATAGTTTGAAAATCCAACAAGTTACTTGCAATTATAATTATCTTG
>JAITOQ010000055.1 GCA_031289865.1 Clostridiales bacterium | reverse complement strand
ATAGCGGCTTTGTCGTTTTCGTTCTCGTGGTCAAAGCCGAAGAGGTGTAAGAGTCCGTGCAAAAAGAGATAAAAGCATTCCCGCTCCTCGCTGTGTCCGTACTCTATAGCTTGCTCGCGCACCTTGTCAAAACAGACGAGGATTTCACCGAGTACCACCCGCCCCGTTTCGGGGTCGACATCCGTCTTGTAATCCCTCTTTTTTACGGGAAAGATAATCCCGTCGAGATTCGGAAAGGACAATACGTCGGTCACGGCGTCTTTGTTGCGTGCGTGCGCGTTTACCTCGCGAATTTCGTCCCGTGAAACATTGCTCGCCTCGACCTCAAAGATATCGCGTTGGTGAAAATATTTGAGGGTTTCGCGGTATATTTTTTGTAATCCGTCGGCATATTCGACGGGAAAATCGTATAATAACAGCATTTATTTTGTCCTTTTTTCCGTTTTAGATTCTTCGTATTCGCTCAGAATGAAACCTACTCTTCTTATAATCCGCAACTTTCAACTTTCAACTCTCAATTTTCAACTGAAAAAGTCCGTTGTCAGTCTGAGCGAATGCGAAGGAAATCAAACGATAGTTGTATTACAGCTAAAAAATAAATAGGCTTCCGATTAGATACAGTTCGGAGAAATCGTTTTAGACTCTTCGCATTCGCTCAGAATGACAACGGACGTTTTGCGGAACACTGAATGACACTTGTTTTTAAAAAAATCCTTAATTTTCAATTTTCAACTTTCAATTTTCAACTTTCCTTCTGATACTTGATTCTCGAATGAAACACCTGCGGTATGATATCCGCAAGCGTATTTATAATGGTATCCACGTCTTGAAAGGATATGTCGCATTCGTCAAACTGCCCTAAGCGGATTTTGTCGCGAACCAATCTCGTTATATACGCCTTGAGGTCCGCTTCGTAATTTGCGCGGACGGCCGATTCCACCGTGTCGCAAATCATGATGATAGCGGATATCTTGGTAGAAGGCTTTTTGTTTTCGTAGGTATAGCCGTCGATTTCGGGATTGCCGTCCTCCGTGATGGTCTTTGCCTTGTAGTAAAAAAAGCCGACGGGAGAATTTCCGTGGTGTTCCTCCGCTATCCTTATAAGCTCCTCCGGAAAACCGTTTTCTTTTAGGATCTGTACACCGTTTTTGGTATGAGCGGTGATTTTGTTTGCGCTGACCTCCGGCGGCAATTCGTCGTGAGGGTTGTAGCCGTCAAACTGATTTTCGCTGAAAAATTCGGGCGCTTTGATCTTACCCACGTCGTGATAGTACGCCGCCGCACGCGCCATGAGCGGATTTTCCCCGATGGCTTCGGCACAGCTTTCGGCAAGGGTCGCGACCATGAGCGAATGATTATAAGTCCCCGGCGCTTTTTCTTGCAGCTGACGCAGCACGGAATTTTTTAAGGTCAAAAATTCGGAAATCCTAAGATCGGTACAAATATCAAAAATCTTTTCGAGAACGGGTATCAAAAGCATAAACACCGTGACCGACGCAATATTAGAAAGCAAAAGCCAACCCGTAGCCTCCGCATTGATTTGATTTGACAAAAGTCCGTACAAAAACGCAAAGCCCGCCCCGATAAGCGAAAATCCCGCGTTTAAAAGGACGACATAGATACGCTTATAGCTCTTAAACATGGAGAACACCATGAGCATCGCGCATATCCCGTTGACAAGAGTACCGTAGAGAGCGGGCCCCATCTCGATACCGTACTGTCCTCCCGCGTTAAACACCAAAAAGATTAAGCTGAATATGATCAAAAGGAGGTTGAGCATAGCCGTCCGCGCACTCGACAGAGTGGCCGTCACGAGGAGCATAAACGCAAGCGGAACGAAAAATTCGTGAACGTACTTCATGAGTATCACCGACACCGTGAGGGTGAACAGCGAAACGGCGACGGACACTATGTGTTTTTTTACGCCGTTTTTTAAGACCTTTAGTACGCTCCTCTCGTAAAAATACATGACTATATAGGTCTGTGTCAAAATAAAAAACGCCGCCGCAAGCTCTTTTAAGCTGTCGGTTTTAAAATCGCCTACGCCTATGACGGCGAACGCGTACACGATACAAAACAGCACCGCCGCGCCCACGTCCACCGACAAGGCTATCAAAAAGGAAATCCAACCTATTTTTCGCCTTTCCTCTATCGGTCTTGGGGTCTTTAATTTGATTTTTTCTTGATTCTTCATAACGTATTCCTCTTTATTGCGGGAGTTTGCTCCCGTTCTTTCTCCGTGTTTTCATATTTTTCATAAGCCTCGATAATATTACGAACTAAAGTATGCCTCACCACGTCGCGGCGGGTCAATCTGACTATCCCCACTCCCTCCGTATCCTTTAAAACCTCCAGCGCGTGAATCAGTCCCGACGTTTCTTTTAGGTCGGTTTGGGTGACGTCGCCCGTCACGACGACCTTGCTCCGCTCGCCCGGTCTGGTCAAAAACATTTTCATCTGTTCTTTTGTGGCGTTTTGCGCCTCGTCCAAAATGATGAAGGCGTTTGATAACGTCCTCCCCCTCATGTACGCAAGGGGCGCAATCTCTATCGTCCCGCGCTCGATCAATTTTTGATAGGTTTCAAATCCGAACATTTCTTGGAGCGCGTCATAGAGCGGACGGAGATACGGATCGACCTTTTCTTGAAGGTCGCCGGGCAAAAAGCCTAATTTTTCGCCCGCCTCCACAGCGGGACGCGTCAAAACGATACGTTCGACCTCTTTGTCCTTGTAAGCCTTTGCCGCAAGCGCGACCGCAAGATAGGTTTTACCCGTTCCCGCGGGACCTATCCCAAAGCAAACGTCGTTTCGTTTAACCGCATTGACATACATCTTTTGTCCGACGGTCTTGCAGCGGATATTTTTTCCCCGCGCCGCGACCGCGACCGCGTCGTAAAGCGAATCCGCGTCGTCAATTCTCCCCTCCGTTTGGAGATCGATGAGCATTCTGACGTCGCCGACCCCGACCGTACCGCCGCCGCCCGCTATGCGAATCAATTTATCTAAAACCCTTTCCGCATCGAGCGCGTCCTTTTCCTCTCCCGATATCCCGAATTCGTTTCCGTCTGGATAAATGCTGACCCGATACTGCTCCGAAAGATAGCGTATATTTTCGTCTATGTTTCCGAAGGTCGCCCGTGCCGCGTCAAAATTTTCGGTTTTGTATTGAATAACTCTTTCGCTCAAATCTTTTTTCCTTTATACTATTTCTCGTACGTTTTGCCGCGCATCTTTTGCCTCTTTATAGTATTAACTGATTTTTTCCTCTATTTCACAATAATATTCCAAAGTTTTTACACCGTTTGGATCTTGCTTGACAATATGCCACTCGTTTAGAACCTCGCTCCCCGCGGGAAGCGACGCATAAGCCGCCCGCTTGGCTTTTTCAAAAAGGGCGGGAAACTCCTCCTCAAATACCATCGTGAGGGTTTCGGCCGTCAATTCGTGATAATAGTACCTCACGACCGAAATCGGTAGAGGTCCCGTGAGATACTCCCGCCGCACTTCCTCCGCATACACCTTATAAGGAGAGGACGCGGACTTTCCGATTCTCTTGCCGAAAAGATACAGCTCGCTCACGACCGCCGTCCGTCCCGTACGCGACGATACGGTTTGGGTTTCAAAAAACATCGCGTGACCCGTATAATACACCCTCGCGTACACGTCGCCGACGGCGCGTATCCCGACGGGTAAACCGCCGATATTTTGTACGGGCGCAATCAACATATCTCCCGCACGTACGGGTTTGTCAATCTCGGCGACCGCCGTCCCTTGAAAGACGATGATGCGCGTGACGATTCCGTCCTTTTTTGCCGTAACGGGCGTCTCCGCGGTCATGTCGGGAATGTCTGGCGGGGGCAATTCCTCATAGACGTTGACGATGAGCGTCATGCCTACGATCTTGACGGATGTGAACGCAATTCGCTCGATAGAGCTTGTGACCGCGTATTCGAGCCGCCGTTTGTCGAGCTTGCGGAGATTTGCTCCGACCGTCGCACCCTCGCGCTCCAAAATACCTACGACCTCGGAATACCCGACGGTTTTTAGCCCGTACACCTCGACGGAAGCAAGCCGCGAGGCTATCAGCCCCAAAACGACGGATATGATGAGTATACCCGCAATCAAGCCTTTTCGTCCTAAAAACAGACCGATTCGATAAAAAAACCCGTTTTCCCCTATTATTTGATAATTATAGCACACTTGCTCAAAAAAAGCAACAGTCTTTTGCTTTTCGTTTCTATTTGTGCAAAAGACAAATTCGTCTCCGCGGTCACGGGCAAAAAATACGGCTATATTATGCGCGGTCAAACCCGACAACACCTTACCCGACAATGCGCGATCGCAACAAAAGGTCACATAACCCATAAAACACTCCGTCGGCTTAAACTACTTAAAAGAAAGGTTTTCGACCTTTCCCGTGACGCACGCGCCGTCGTTGGACAAAAAAGATAGGCGAAAATCCTTTCCCGAAAGGTTCAAACGTCCCCCGCGAGGCAAAAAAAATGTGATCTCGCTCTCGGAAAATTCGGCTACCCCCTTATGCCCCTCGACATAAACGCCGCCCCCGAACACTATCACACGCCCACCGCCTATTCCATCCGCGCCGATCTTCCCTTTTAGGTCGTCCAAAAACACCATTTTTACCCTCGCGCTATACAATATGAAAAAAAAACTCAAAATAAACTATCTTTTTTTAAAATACATATTGACAAGGAGCAATTTATACTATATAATGTATATTGTATTGGCGCGGTATGCTATCTAAAGAATATTTCACGCCGATATGAAACAAAAAAGTTTTTGTTTTCAAGGAGTTTTTTATGGATGAGGAACTTTTAAAAGAGCAAACCAAATTAGACATCGAGGGAAGCAACAAAAGATTTATCTTGGCGCACCTTACGCTTTTGATTCCGCTTGTCATTTATGCGGCTATCGGCGGCGTGATTTTCCTTTTGATAAAGAAATTCGGAATGCCGGCCCTCCCCTACACGAGCGGCAACGGCGTACTCTATATCTTTGAGTACATAATGATTGCGGCGGTAGCTTATATCGTTTATACTCTCTTTATCAACGGACCGATAGCATTGCTGTCTTTCGGGCTTTCCGTTAAATTTCCTCTGCGCCTATCATATCGCGGAGGAAGCACCCTCAAACCGCTCTTTTACGGCGGGACTTTTACGGGCTACAGAATGATGAAGATATTGCTCTGCCCTATCTTGATCGGATTCCTTACGTTTACTCCGTTCGTTCTCTTCTCGATCGTCGGATTTGTCGCGCCTATCTTGGGCTTGCCGGCAATAATATTTACGGTATTACAAATTGTCGCGGTTATCTTTGCGATTATCTTGTCGCTTAAGTTTGCTATGGTTCCGTTTTATATTGCGGACGATGACGACAGTACGCTGAGAAGGATTAAAACCTTGAAAGCAAGTTGGCAGACTATGACGGTCGGAAACATTATCACCTATATCAAAATCAATCTCATACATTGGTTAAAGGGCTTAGCTTGTGCTGTTCCCGCTATTTTGGGAATACTCTTCCTTATGGTCGTCGTCTTTCAAATACCCGCGGTCTCCAATATCTTGGGCTTAGAATTTATTGCGAGTCTGCCTGTTGAGCTTCCTTTCACGCTCCCGTCCCTTGTCCCGTCTTGGATAGGGCTATTACCCGATATGAGTTCGCAACTGTCATGGCTTGTGCCTACGGCGGGCGCGGTCGCGGGAGTGACGGTACTCCTCTCCTACATTCTCTATATTATCTTTGTAAAACTCGAAAAACAAACCCTAAACGCAAACTTTTACAACGACATAAAGAGAGAACTCGATATCGAGCCAAGCAAGAAATAAGTTGAAAATGGAAAGTTGAAAGTTGAAAATTGCGGATTAAAAGCAAGTGTCATTCTGAGCAAAGCGAAGAATCTCAAACGCACGGTCATACAAAAACCATACCGCAAAAATTGTAATAAAAAAAGCCGATGTCGCGTTTAAGTGATATCGGCTTTTTAAATTTAATTCGGAGCAAAGCGACTCCTTAATTTTCAACTTTCAACTTTCAATTTATTACGTCTTACCGCAATAAATTCGTCTATATCCTCTATCGTATATTCGCGGCAAGTCGTATGAAGCGCGTCATAACAATCATAGACATAATCAAGTACGCCGTACTTCTCAAAAAGTGCGTGAACCTCGTTTCCTTTCATGCTTTTTGCCTCTTTGTATATCTCGATACAATATGCCAAAAACTGTATTCTCTCCGTCATTTCAGTTTTCCTCCGCCGTTATTTTATGGTATAGAGGGTTTCCGCTCATTAGTTTTCCTCGGGATAAGTTATTGTTCCCGTTTGAACTTCCTCGTCAAGCAAGCTATAGAGGGTTTCCGCACTCAAGTGCCACAGCTTGGTTTCTTCTTTTTCCAACTGTGAATACAGCTTGGACTTATACAACAGCTTTGCAGCGTCCTTGTAGTCCGTTCCGCGTCGTTCCGTCAGCATACGCATGAGGTTTGAATCCAGAAACATTAAAAATGCCGTTATTTTTCGCTCGCTCATTTTTCCGCTCCTTTAGGAACAAACGACGTTTTAAACCTTAACAAATCATACGCCCGTTCGCTCGTAAACACATATTGGTTAAACAGCCGTTTCACTTTTAGCAGTTCTACGGTTTGCTCTTTATTTAACGCGCCGTTTTCATAAAGCAACAAGGT
>JAITOQ010000091.1 GCA_031289865.1 Clostridiales bacterium | reverse complement strand
CTCTCACGTCGATTTTTTTTGCAAGCACGGCGGCAAGCGCGGCGGCTCCCGCGGGTTCTACGATTTGTTTTGTCCGCTCGATGAGGTCTATGATCGTCGTCGCGATTTCCTCGTCGGTCACTGTCACCATCTCGTCGACGCATTCCTTTATAATCTTAAAGGTCAGGTCCCCCGGTCTTTTGACCGCTATACCGTCGGCAATCGTAAAAATATTGTCGAGAGGAGTGATCTCTCCCGCCCTAAACGAACGGCAAAGCGCGTCGGCCTTTTGCGCTTGAACCCCCACGACGCGAACCGACGGCTTTAAACTCTTGACCGCCTTTGCGACCCCCGCCAAAAGCCCGCCGCCGCCCGCGGGGACGACTATCACGTCCGCGTTTTGGAGCTCGCTCATTATCTCAAGACCCAGCGTCCCCTGTCCCGCTATCACGTCGTCGTCGTCAAACGGCTCGATAAATACCGCGCCCGTCTCTTGTTGAATTTCTACGGCTCTCGCGTGAGCGTCGTCGTAACACGCGCCGTACAAGACCACCTCCGCGCCGTAATTTTCCGTCGCGGAAACCTTTGCGATAGGGGTACTCCGCGGCATTACTATAGTCGCCTTTATACCGTTTTTGCGCGCCGCAAAAGCCACGCCTTGAGCGTGATTTCCCGCGCTTGCGGAGACAACGTGCGCGACCTTTTCCACGGCAAAAAGCCGCGTGATTTTGTTGACTGCGCCGCGTACCTTAAACGAACCCGTAAGCTGTCGGTTTTCGCATTTTAGATACACCTCGCCGCCCGTGACCGCCGAAAAACGCGACGAACGCTCAAGCGGTATCTCGTGTATGATCCCCGAAAGCCTACGCTTTGCGGCAAAGACGTCGGTCAAGTCCATGATTCACTCCTTTCCGCAAGCGCGGTTTTTCCCCGTTCGAGCGCGGTGACGCCCGTGCGCGACAATTCGACAACTCCGAATTTTTGTACATAATTGATAAACGCGTTTAATTTATCCTCTTCGCCCGTGATTTCCACAATCAGCGAGTCTGGCGTCATATCCACGACCCTCCCGCGAAAGATATTGACCGCCTCCGTGAGCTGACCGCCCGTGTCCGCACAGTTTTTTATCTTGACTAAAAGCAGCTCCCTCTCGACCGTGTTTTGCGGATCGGCGGCTTCGGCGGCGATAACGTCGACCAGCTTTCGGAGCTGCTGCACTATCTGTTCGACCAACGCTTCTCCGCATTCGACGACGACGGTCATGCGCGAAATCTCCGGATCGTCCGTCCGTCCCACGCTCAAGTTGTCGATATTGTATGCGCGCTTGGCAAACAAGCCCGATATCCGCGTGAGGACTCCGTGCTTATTTGCGACTAAAAGAAAAATCGTATGCTTGTTTTGATTCATATCTACCTCGTTTATAATCCGTGTTTTTTTAAGGTATAGTTACCGCCGTTTTTTAGGTAATAAGTAATAAGTAATAGGTAATAAGTGAGGATTTTTAATGCAGAATGCAGAATGCAAAATGCAGAATGCAGAATTGCGGATTTAAAAATAAGTGTCCGTGTCTGCGGATTAGTTGGCGTCATTCTGAGCGCAGCGAAGAATCTCAAACGATTTCTCTGAATCACATCTATAATTAACCGCACTTATTCCCTATTACTTATTACCTATTACCTAATAATAATATCGTTTATAGTCCCGTTCGGCGGTATCATCGGAAAGACGTTTTCGTCGCTGTCTATCGTACAATGAATGAGCGCGGGCGTATCCAAATCCCTCACGGCGCGTAATGCGGCGAGAAATTCTTCCTTGTTTTTTGCCCCGAAGCCCTTTGCTCCGAAAGCTTCCGCAAGCTTTACATAATCGGTTTTTCGGTTTAAAGCGGTTTCCGAATAATGCTTGTCATAAAACATCGTCTGCCATTGCCTAACCATACCGAGGGCGTTGTTGTCCAAAAGCACCACCGTAAGCGGTAACTCGTTTGTAACGGCGGTCGCAAGCTCGTTTAAATTCATATGAAAACTGCCGTCGCTCGTAAAGAGTATAGATCTCTTTTTTTTCGATCCGATACAAGCCCCTATCGCCGCGCCCATGCCGTAACCCATAGTCCCCAAACCGCCGCTTGTGATAAAGGTACGCGGTTCTTCAAAGCGGTAGTATTGCGCCGTCCACATTTGATGCTGTCCCACGTCCGTCGCAACGGACGCGCCGCGACCGATAGATTCGCAAGTGTTTTCAATGACAAATTTCGGGGTGAGCGCGTTGTCCGACGTTGCCAAAAGGTTTTCGGGACTCCCTTTAAGAACGGAAACGTAATCAAGCCAATCCTTGTTGTCAAGCTTAGGTAAAACGCGCAATATCCCGCTTAGGATTTCCTTAATACCGCCGACGACGTACTCGTCCGCTTTGATGTTTTTGTTGACTTCTGCGCGGTCTATATCAAATTGCAAGACCTTGCAATTTTTGACAAACATGTCCTTGTTGCCCGTAGCGCGGTCGGAAAATCTCACGCCGACCGCTATCAAAAGATCGCATTCGGCAAGAGCCTTTGAGGCGGCGTACCGTCCGTGCATTCCCGCCATGCCGAGCGCGCCCGAAAAACTCGCGGGTACGGCGGTCACGCCCATAAGGCTTGTCGCGACGGGCGCGTCTATTCTCTCCGAAAAAGCGCGTAATTCACTCGACGCTCCCGAAATCACCGCCCCGCCTCCCGCATAAATATACGGACGCTTAGCCGCCTTTAGCATGGCGCATACCTTTTCGATTTTAAAATCCGAAGCGTGGCGGCGGCTCGTAAACGTAAAGGATTCCGCTTCGTCATACTCCGCGCTATCCCTTTGAATATCCTTTGGGATATCGATCAGCACGGGACCGGGACGGCCGTCGTTCGCGATAAAAAATGCCTCGCGCAAAATTTTTCGGAGATCGGATACGCGCTCGACGATATAGTTATGCTTTGTGACGGGCATGGTTATACCGACGATATTGACCTCTTGAAAGCTGTCCTTTCCGATGAGCTTTGTGGACACGTTGCCCGTGATAGCGACCAAAGGCACGCTGTCGAGATACGCGGTAGCAATCCCCGTGACGAGATTTGTCGCTCCGGGACCCGACGTCGCGAGAACCACGCCCGTCCTACCGCTTCGCCGCGCATATCCGTCCGCCGCGTGCGCCGCGCCTTGCTCGTGAGCCGTGATATAATGCTTTATCTTGTCACGGTTTTTGTACAGCTCGTCGTAAATATCCAAAACACTCCCGCCCGGATAGCCGAAAATCTCGTCCACCCCGAGAGCAATCAATTCTTTTACCAATATCTGCGCGCCGGTTAATCTCATATCATGCACTTCCCTATAAATTTTAGGTAATAAGTAATAGGTAATAAGTATGGATAATTAGAGATGTATGTTCGGAGAAATCGTTTGAGATTCTTCGCTTCGCTCAGAATGACCATACTTTTCTCCTTACTTATTACCTATTACCTATTACTTATTACTTACCAAAAAAGCCCCGACGCATTTGCGCCGAGGCTTTTTGTCCGTTTTTTATTTCGGTACAATCAAGCGTGAAGCAAATGCAAAAGACTCCGACCGCCTACTACTACGACGGTAAGAATAATGCTTATAATTATAACGGATACCGTTAAATTTAACATTTGCTTATCCCTAACTTGATTATTTTATTGATTTACAAAATCAATATACAAAGATTATATCACGCATAAAAAACATTGTCAACCATATTTTAACGAATTTTTAAAATTGTGTTCAATTATCCGACTCCAGCCTTTCTCTCAATTTCTCTAAAAGCTCCTTCCGTTCTATCCCGCCCGTTTCGACACGATCGGCGGTTGCGTCAAAGATTTTTAACGCGCCGTTTTCATTAAACTGTTCCCATTCGCAGCGACTGCTTTTGGCAAAGTCAACGATCGTATCCCTCATTCTGTCGGCTAATGCGTAAATGTCCTTTCTAAACGGCGAAAAAACCAACATACCGTCGGCAATGATGTTTTTGAACGCCTTAAAAATAAAAACCAAGTCGATAGCGTGTACGGCTTTGACCCCTATCAATTTGAGTGCGGCGGGGCTGTAGTCAAAGCGGTAAATCCATGTCGGAGCGTATTTTCCGTTTCCCTCCGCATACCGTTCTGATGGAACGCGTATAAGCCAATCGCGCATAAGGAGCGCACGTCCGCTTTTCGGCGAATAAAGCTCTTCGAGCGGTTCGCCGCTCTCCGATGCGGTACGGAAAAGCAAATCGGTTTCCGTGCCGCTCATGCTCCTGATTCTCCTAACGGGCAAGCTAAACAATACGTTCAGCTCCTCTTTCGTATAGCCCATAAGGAGCGGAATATGATTTCCGTTTTCGCCTCCGACGACCTTTAGCGGCTTTTGCGGCAAAAATTCGCCGTCCGCGCACGGCATCACATAATCCAACCCCAAGCGGCGCGGCTTCGTATCCAAAAACCTCTTGAGGGCTTTGGACAGCTCTACGGAATCCCACGCAAGCAAATCCTCTTTCGTCTCTATCTCCGCGTATTCGCAAAACTCACGCGCATAAACCGCGCTCTCCTCTTTTGATTTAATCATATCGGGAAACGCGCTAAGCGCGATAGCTTTTTTAAAATAGCCTCTGACGGAGGGTACGTTTAGGAGTGCGACCACGCTTATCGCGCCCGCGGATTGACCCATGAGAGTGACGTCGCTTTTGTCGCCTCCGAACGCTTCGATATTTTCGTTCACCCATTTTAATGCGGCGGCTTGATCCTTTAAAGCAATATTTGACGCGAATGCCCCGTCCAAAAACGAGTAGTCCATCATTCCGACCGCGCCCAAACGGTAGTTAAACGTGACGAACACAACGTCCTTTTCCGCAATCGCCGCCCCGTGATACACCGTCTGCGACCCCGCGCCCAAAACGTACGCCCCGCCGTGAATAAAAACCAAAACGGGCTTTTTTCCCTCGGTCTTAGGCGCGAAAATATTGAGGTACAGACAATCCTCGCTCTGCCGCCCCAAAGGTACTATGCTCATCACTTGAGGACAAACCGCCCCGAATTTTTTCGCTTGCCTTTCGCCCTCCCACGGCTCAACCTCCCGCGGCTCGCAAAAACGCAGCTCCCCGATAGGCGGCTCGACATATGGAATCCCCTTAAAAATACGAATCCCCTTACTCTCATATCCGACTACCGTACCGTATCTCGTTTTGATTTTAACGTCCATTTTTTTGACCTCACGATTTTGATTTGTTATTCTCCGCCGTCCTCATTTTCGTCCGCTTCTTCGTAATAGTACGAGTAATCTATGCCCTTCATAAAGGTTTCGCGGTCGTGTATTTTTTCTACAATCGCGGATTTGAGGTGGAGCTTTATTTCCGTACTGCCGGAAACGCTTTTCCGCATGGCGGCAAGATAATCTTTTTTGTTGATCTTGCTCCAATCCACACACCTTTTCAAGCTTCTTTTCAGTATCAAATCAAGCCATATCCGCGTACTTCGTCCGTTTCCTTCCATAAATGGGTGCGCGACGTTCATTTCAACGTATTTGTCTATAATCTCATCTAAAGTCGTTTCGGGCATACGCTCGATAAGCCGCAATGTCCCCGGCAAAAAGTTTGCCGACGCGAATGTAAAACCACCTTTGCTAATATTTAATTTGCGTATCTGTCCGGCAAAGTCGTACAAACCGCCGAACAAATAACCGTGAATTTGTTGTAAGCCCTTTACCGTTCCAACCTCTATGCTATCGATTAAATTGCTTTCAAATAAGGCATATGCCTTTGACTTGCTCTTGCCGTCAATCGTCTCGTCGGAATAAGTGAACCACTCGATAAAGCGATTTGCCTTTTTACCGGGAAAGTTTTTTGCAAGTTCTTTTATGCCGCTGTCGTCAAGGCAATCGGTAATATACTTTTTGCCGTTCGGGGCAGTCATTTTCAACCCCTTACAAATTGTAAGGAGTTCGCTGTTCGCTTTTTTAAGACGGGTTTTTAGGACGTACCAATAATTGCGTGAGTTATCGCTTTCGCTCAAAACACCCACGACATCCACAACAGAAAACCACCACTTTGCATTATCCCCGTCCCAAACGGCACGAACCTCACGGTCGTTAAAAAAACGTATAGAAACTTTTGTATTCATTAGCTTGCCTTCCTTTGATTTCCGAAATTCGGCGTTGGATTAGTTGGGTTGGGTTGGATTTTGGATTTGAATTCCATGCTATTTTTCCGTTATGGTTATTTCTTCAATATTAGCAAAAACCGTAGGCATCTTTAATTTTATCATATTAAATTGCGAATGCGACACCCTTATCCTTGCTTCATTGTTCCAAAATTTCAGCAGTCTGAAGAGCAAAAGATAATATAACATTGCGTTAATAAAACTCAAATAATTTTCCTTAAAATACGTACGACTTTTTTTATCCTTTTTCTTTTCAAAATGAGTATAATAATTCCTCGTATCTCTAACTACATCTGCTATTTTGTTGACATCAATGTTATAGCTCGTTAAAAATTCACTCTCTATCAAAAGCTGTGCAATTTTTGTCTTAAATTCCCCACCCCTTTTTTCTTTTTCAACTGAAATATCCCAAACTATATTCTCATATAAAGCATCAATGGCTCTTGTAATATTTAGAAAATCACCAACACTTGAGCCTGGTGCATTACTACTATATAAACTTGTTGCCAATACGCTAATTGATTGTGGTTTGCTTGCAACTAAATTATAGTATCCTTGTATAATATTTTGAAAATTATTTTTAATTTCAGAATAACTGATAACGTCACGCCGCTGTATTTCCTTATCCTTAACCCAATTTTTTATTTTCACCGTAATAAGTTTTCTATCGCTTAATTCAATACAAAACTCATCAACTAATTCAATAGGTGTATTACACAGCAACGATAGAAATCTGCCAAATTGATACATTTTCTCAAAATATTCTTTGTATCCCCCGTCCTTTTTAGTGAACTTAATATTATATCCCTCCTCTACCGTTTCTCCCATTGTACTTATTCTTTTTCCATATGCAAAAATGCCAATTTGGAACTGACCACAAACATTGTATTGTTCAAGTATGAATTTAGGTGTTAGCGAGTCTATCGTTAATTGTTTAACGTGTTCCTCGTAAT
>JAITOQ010000163.1 GCA_031289865.1 Clostridiales bacterium | reverse complement strand
CCGTCGGACACGCCCGCGTACACCAATGTGCGGCGAACCCTTTCGACAAACTCCATAGCCTCATCCGGCGACCTCAATTCGGGTTCGGTGACAATCTCTATTAGCGGTACGCCCGCACGGTTGTAATCGATGAGGGTCGCGCCGCGTTCATGCACCAACTTCCCCGCGTCCTCTTCGAGATGAATCCTCGTCAAGCGGACAAATCTATCCCCGACCGTGATTCCCCCGCCCAAACAAACGGGAGCATAGAGCTGCGAAATCTGATATGCTTTGGCAAGATCGGGATAAAAATAATTTTTCCTATCCCAAACCGTATTTTTTGTGATGCTGCAGCCAAACGACAGCCCCGCCGCGATCGCAAGCTCAACGGCTTTTTTGTTTAAAACGGGGAGCATACCGGGCATACCCGTACAGACGGGACAGCAATTGGCGTTCGGACGGCTCCCGAACGCGTTTTTGCAACCGCAAAACACCTTCGTTTCCGTCAAAAGCTCCGCATGTATTTCAAGTCCTATCACGGTCACATACTTCATAAAATACCCTCCGTAATTTTTGCGGCACGGCGTGTAAAGCCTTGCTCGAATGCGTCCGCGACCGACAATACCGCCGCGTCGTCAAACCGCTTTCCCGTAATCATCAGCCCTATCGGAAGCCCTTCGCGGTCATAGCCGCAAGGCGTGGAGATCGACGGAAGTCCCGCGAGAGCCGCGCTCACGGTACAGATGTCCGCAAGGTACATTTGAGCGGGATCGTCGGGAAACTTGTCGAACCGAAAAGCCGTCGTAGGCGAAACGGGCGACAAGAGCGCGTCAAAACGCGAAAACGCGGACGCATATTCCGCTTTGACTATGCCGCACAGCTTGACGGCCTTTTTGTAATAGTCGTCGTAATACCCCGAACAAAGCGCGTAGGAGCCGAGCATAATCCGCCGCTTGACCTCCCACCCGAAGCCCTCCGCACGGCTCTTTGAAATCATATCAAAAAAATTCGACGCATTCTCCGGGCGGTAGCCGTAGCGTACTCCGTCAAACTTCGCGAGATTCGAGCTTGCCTCCGCGGATGAAATGAGATAGTATATAGGGACGGCGTGTGTGAGCATAGGCAAGCTGACCTCCTCAACGACCGCACCCGCCTTTTCATAAAAATTTGCGGCGGCTTTTATGGCGGCGGCAACCTCGCTATCCACCTCTTTTCCCATGAGTTCTTTTATAAGTCCGAAACGCTTTCCCTTTACACTGCCTTGTTTGGCAATATCGGCGGTACGGAATTCCGTAGGCGCGGAGGTCTGATCGTATCCGTCTTGTCCCGAAATCGTTTCGAGCATAGCCGCACAATCCCTCGCACCGGTTGCAAGCGGTCCGATCTGATCTAAGGACGACGCAAATGCGATACAGCCGTAGCGCGAAACCATGCCGTAAGTGGGTCTATGCCCCGTGACCCCGCAAAATGACGCGGGCTGACGTATAGAACCGCCCGTATCCGTCCCAAGCGCGGCAACGCAAAGTCCCGCCACGACCGCCGCCGCGCTTCCGCCGGAAGACCCTCCGGGGACACGGGATAGGTCGTAAGGATTTTTTGTTTTTTTGTAATGCGACGTGACCGTAGACGCGCCCATTGCAAATTCGTCCATGTTGAGCTTGCCCAAAAAGACCGCGCCTTCGCCGCGCAGCTTAGCGACTACCGTCGCATCGTACGGAGGAACATACCCCTCAAGCATTTTTGACGCGCAAGTCACCGGCATACCGACCGCCGAAAGATTGTCCTTCAGCGCGACGGGAATACCCGTAAGGAGCGCGGATTCGCCCTTGTCAATCCGCTTTTGCGCGCTCTCCGCACTCCTCATCGCGCCGTCAAAATCAACGTATAGATACGCGCCTATCTCCCCGTCGAGCGCGGAAATTCTGTCCAAATACGATTTGGTCAATTCCGTCGCGGACAGCTCTTTTTTATCGAGTTTTTTTCTTAATGTGAGAATATCCATTGTTTCACCTATTGACGTTTTAGTTCTTGCTTTTTTAAGTTGAGAATTGAAAGTTGAAAGTTGAAAAGTGAGGCGTCGCTTCGCTCATATAAAAAGTCGGTGTCATTCTGAGTGAGTTGAAAAGTGAGGTGTCGCTTCGCTCATATAAAAAGCAACCGTAATTCCGATAAAATTGGTATCATTCCAAATAGAGTCGGTGTCATTCTGAGCGTAGCGAAGAATCTAAAACGTCAGCCGTACAACAAACAAAATCCAAAATCAGACTCCGATTAGATGTGATTCGGAGAAATCGTTTTAGATTCTTCGCAAGCTCAGAATGACACCGACTTTTCTTTTATTCCGCAATTTTGCATTCTGCATTCTGCATTCTGCATTCTGCATTATCTTAATTTTCAACTCTCAACTTTCAATTTTCAACTTTACAACACCTTAGATATTACAAAACAGCCGTCCTCCGAATCCTTTGATTGAGAGGTCAAAAGTTTCGGGTCAAAGCTCGGTTTTACCTCGTCGGGACGCAAATCCGAAAGACGTGCGTATTCGGCGGCGGTTTCGTCACTGACGGGATTTACCGCCGAAAGCGAATCCATAAGAGCCATGATAGAGCGCATGTCCGCAGACATTTTTTCAATCTCTTCGGCACTGAATTTGATCTTTGAAAGGGATGCGAGCCATTCGATTTTTATGTCGTTTTTCATAACGGTTTTTCCTTTACTTGATTTTCCGTGTTGGTTGGAATACTCTGTGTTTACGGGTTTTGTAGAATACTTCGCGGCATGGAGTACTCTATAAAACGCCTTGTTTTAGAATACTTTGCATGTTATACTTTTTCCCACAATACTATACGGGGTCGGGACGAGTGGGTCTCTGCCCCTACTTACCTTATCTCATCTAATTCTTGTCATTCTGAGCGGAGCGAAGAATCTCAAACGGTAGCCGTACAAAAACCACAAGATCGACCAACGTGACACCCCGTCACTCCGTGACCCACCCCATCCCCGGACGAAGTGCATAAGCATACCGTTTACGGTTCGGAGAAATCGTTCGAGATTCTTCGCAAGCTCAGAATGACGCTCGCTTTTTATCAGTTATTCTACATTATGCATTAAAAAAGTCCCTTAAAAGATAACGCAAAATTATCTTTTAAGGGACGAGAAAATTCCCGCGGTGCCACCCTAATTGGTTTTTTGATAAAAACCCTACTTTCTTTCATATGGATTACCCACAAAAAATGAGGTAATATAATACAAAAAGTGTTGCTCATACCGCTACTCGCTTTACGGGACTTTCAGCCGCCGATCCCGATTCTCTTATTAAGCTTTCATTCGGTTGAGGTCTTTTTGCCATAAACGCTTTGTTTGCTTATCACAACTCCACGCTTATTGTATAGAAGTTTAACATACGGCGCGTTTTATGTCAAGCGTTTTAAATATGTTTTTTATTTATCCATCTACTGTCTATATCTCGCCGCATATTCATTATGTTTTAGTTATTGCACAACTACCGTTTTAGATTCTTCGCAAGCTCAGAATGACATCATTAGTCTACGTCTATATCTCGCTCATTCATCTACCGTCTATATCTCGCCGTCTCTTCGTTACGTTCGTCAAACATGAGGGATATGCGTTTTAGGATTTCGGGAGTTATCAAATCGGTTTTGTAGCCGATACCGTTTGAGTGCTTTAGCGAATCGATGGTTTTTTCGATTTCGAGGTCGATTCGATAGACCTCGTTTTGTTTTGAGGGGCTTGCGTATTCGGCTTTGTCGCGGAGAGTATCTACAGACTTTTTTAGCTCCGTAAGGCTTCCGTCGAGGTCGTTGTACAAGATAACGAATCCGCTCTATAAGCGCGCCAAAAGTTCCTTGTCTTTGTATAAGATATCCTCCGTCACTTGCGGTACTTTTTTCTTACTCTTTAGGTAGACCGCTACCCCTATCACACTTCCTATGA
>JAITOQ010000192.1 GCA_031289865.1 Clostridiales bacterium | reverse complement strand
CAACAAGGTTGCGTACACATCGTCGTTTGCAACCGCGCCTATTACTAAATCATAGCCCTCTCCGCTATATTTTTTAAGACGGTTTTGACGGACAAAATCAAGCCAGTCGCTGTCGGCAGTTTGAAAACGCAATATCTTAAATTCCCGCTTTGCTCTTTCCTCGTCAAACTCGTACACACTCACGACGCGGGTATTCGTTTCCGTCCGCAGCATTACTTTTTCGGAAAACGCAATCGCTTGCTCTTTATTAGACGTCGTATAAAAACCGTTTCCAAAATCAAGGGTTCTCGTTTGAACAATTCGTTTCGGTTTTTCGACAAGCACATTGCTACCGTGATATAATTCCATAGCTTCCCCTTAATTTTTACCTCTTTTCGTTTTCCAATAAGATTTTTTCTTCTAACCTAAACAACGCTTTTTGATACTTTAGGTTTTCGGGGTCGGCGTTTACTGCCGCTTCTAAGTGCGAAAGGCTGTCAAAATTGAGCTTTTTGATATAAAAAGCCACCGATTGGAGGTAATGCCAATACCCGTCCTTGTTTAAAATCGTATCGAGATAGGCTTGCAAGCCGTCGATTTCGCCGCTCTTGACCGCCTCGCGTACAAGGGTATTCGTTTCCTCACCCTCTCCGAAGTCGCGGTTGCGAATCAAATCACGCGCTTCGGCGTACCGTTCGCGTATTTGCGAAAGCTCACGCACGGCGCGTTCTCCCTCCGCGCCCTTTAAAAACACCTCGCTCTCAAGCCGCTCCTTTTCCTTGTGATATGCGTCGGAAAGGGTCTTTTGCGACACGGAGGAATCCAATCCGAAATAATCGAAAGTCATACCCATACTCACCCGAAATAATCGATTTTCATCGCTTTTTTGACACGCGCCGTAGTACGCGCAGCGGTCTCGCGTGCGCGCTCACAGCCCGCCTTTAACATATCGTACACGCCGCCGATATCCTTTTGAAACTCGGCGCGGCGAATACGGAGCGGCTCTAAGGTCTCCTGCAAAACGCTGTTTAAAAACCTCTTTACCTTTACGTCGCCCAACCCGCCGCGCTCGTAATGCGCTTTTAATTCGGCAAGATTAGCGTAATCGGGCAAATATTTTTGAAAGTCCCCGCTCTTTGAAAACGCGTCCAAATATATAAAGACGGGATTGTCCTTTGTATTTCCCTTGTCCTCTACCTTGATATGGTTCGGGTCGGTATACATGCTCATGATCTTTGACTTGACCTCGTCCGCAGAATCGCTCAAATAGATACAATTTCCAAGGGATTTGCTCATCTTTGCCGTTCCGTCCGTCCCCGGAAGCCGTCCGCACACCGAATTTTCAGGCAAAAGCTCCTTCGGCTCTACAAGGGTATCGCCGTAAATGCCGTTGAAGCTGCGTACGATTTCACGCGCTTGCTCGAGCATAGGCAATTGATCCTCGCCGACGGGAACCGTCGTCGCGTCAAACGCGGTAATGTCCGCCGTCTGACTCACGGGATAGGTAAAAAATCCGACGGGTATACCGCTCCCGAAGCCCCGCGCTATACTCTCCGCTTTTACGGTCGGATTGCGCTGAAGCCTCGCGACGGTCACGAGATTGAGGTAATAAAAGGCAAGCTCCGTAAGCTCCGCAATCTGCGACTGTATAAACAAGGTCGAAAGCTTTGGGTCAAGCCCGCAAGCCAAATAGTCAAGCGCGACCTCCGTCACGTTTTGACGCACCTTTTCGGGCTTGTCCGCGTTGTCGGTGAGGGCTTGCGCGTCCGCAATCATGATATAGATCTCATCGTAAGTCTTTGAATTTTGAAGCTCTACGCGGCGTTTCAGCGACCCGACGTAGTGTCCGAGATGCAGTCTCCCCGTCGGACGGTCGCCCGTCAATATGATTTTTTTATTGGTTTTCGTTATTTCACTCATAGCTTTTTCCCTCCGCGCTTTCCGCTATTCCGTCGTTTGACGGCTCAAAATCCCCTTCGCTTTCCGTCGGTTGCGGCGGCGGGTCTTGTGCCGCGCCGTCGTCGTTATTTTCTTGAATGAATTTCGCAAGCTTTTCCTTTGTCTTAGCTATCTTTCTATAAAACGGCAAGCCCTCCCGTTTTTCGGCGCGGGCTTTCTTTTTCTCCGCATAGCGTTTGTACCAAGCCGTCGGTTTGATTTTTTTGTCGACGAATTTATTTTTTTTATCGGTCAGCTTTTCCAAAATTACCGTCATCCACCTTTCGAGCGTCGAACTGTATTTGAGAACCAAAACAACGGCCGCGATGACGAGGATTGCCAATACGATCCAAACGACAAGCCCCCACCCGTGAAACGGTATACTAAAGCGTTGCAATACGATGATGACAAAGATCGTCCCTATGACTTGAGGAGGGCGCGTAATGACCATCATTAGGACAAAGGTGCGGAATTTCATGTTTGTCAGACCCGCGATCAAGCACAACACGTCGTCGGGAAAAAACGGCAGTAAAAACATCAAAAAAAGCAAGGTCTTGTCGCGCCCCTTGACGCGTGCGTAATATTTGTCGAGAACCTCTTGCCCCACTATCCAACGCGCCGCTTTTTTTCCGAATATGCGTCCTATCCAAAACGCTAAAAACGAACCCGCCCAAAGCCCTATCAAGGTATAGATCACGCTGCTCCATTCAAACAATACCGCACCGACCACGGTCGTAATCGTGGACGGTATCGGCAAAAACGTAACCTGCACAAATTGGAGAAAAATAAAAATTATCTCCGAATATTTTGACGTTCCGATGATTTCTTTCAATTCGGTTTCATTCAAATTTACAAGATATTCGAGCGCGCCCGTGTATGAGAGCGGCAGCAATATCCCTATTAGGAGTACTCCGAACACATAGAGAAACAGCGCCAGCTTTATCAAGGAAT
>JAITOQ010000175.1 GCA_031289865.1 Clostridiales bacterium | reverse complement strand
CTTTACTATAGGATTTCGATAGGCAAAAACGGTATCGGGATTAAGCGGCGCGGCGACCGTACCTTTAACGAGCGCGGAAAAGTTCTCGACAAAAGTCCGTTAAAGCTGCAGTTCACGGACATATTCTCGATATTTTTCGGGTGTGTTTTTCTTGCGCTTATGCTGTTTTGCGCGATTGCGGAGGAGCTTGATATACAGACCGTATTGTCGCTGTCGGCTGCGGTCTATACCGCGCTCTATCTTGCGAGCCGCGTTCGCCGATACGAAACGGCGCGTATGCTGATACACGATTTTGAGCTTGAGCTTGTCCTCGACAAGAGCCGCTATACGATTGCGTACAACTATTTTTATTATTACGCGGTGATTGCGTTTTTTGCAATCTATCCGTTGTACGTCTTGATAAAAGCGGTGTTCGGCTTGCCCGACCTTGCGTCTATTTTGATTGCGGCGGGGGGCGCGCTTTTGGTCATACTGTACTTTGCGGTTACGAGGAATATCACGGAGCTGTTTTTTGTAGACCGTGAAGGGATTATGCGTCAGAATATCTTTTTTAAAAAGGACAAGTTGGTCTATTCCGCGGAAAACATCGAGAGCATCAAGGTGGTCAACAAGGATCTTCTCGGACGGGATAAGGATTCGTCGTTTTCCTTTGAATTAACTATTAAGGATTCCGCTCTGTACCGCCCCGAAAGCGCATTCCCGCGCCTAAAGGAAAAAAAGGTGCTATACCTCCCTTTCAACAGCTACAACGGCGAAATTATTCGGAAAAAACTCGGAATAGATTTTGTAGAGGACGAATATAAGGAATTTTATAAATGAAAGAGGAGTACTTAATTCACGAGGAGAACTATCTCTCACAATACGCAAAAAAGTCAAGAGACGCGGGGGCGCGTGCGCGGACGATCGAGCCGTGTCCGTTGCGGTCGGAGTTTCAGCGCGATAGGGACAGAATATTGCATTGCAAATCCTTTAGGCGGTTAAAACACAAGACACAAGTCTTTTTGTCGCCCGAGGGTGATCATTACCGTACGCGGCTCACTCACACGCTTGAGGTCGCACAGATTGCGCGTACCGCGGCGCGGTGTCTTAGGCTCAACGAGGACTTGACGGAGGCGATTGCTCTCGGACACGACCTCGGACATACCCCCTTCGGGCATTCGGGCGAAAAGACTCTAAACGAGCTTATGGGACACTTCCATCACAACGAGCAAAGTCTCCGCGTCGTGGAGGTGTTGGAAAACGACGGGCAAGGCTTAAACCTTACGCCCGACGTGCGCGACGGGATATTAAATCACCGTCAAGGCTTAAAGCCCGCGACCCTTGAGGGGGCCGTAGTCAATTATTCCGACAGAATAGCCTACATCAATCACGACATAGACGACGCGGAAAGCGCGGGACTCATCACGGAGGAAATGCTCCCTAAAGAATGCCGCGAGCTGTTCGGGACGAGTAAGGGCGAGCGGATAAACAATCTCTTGACCGATCTTATCGAAAACTCTTATGAAAAAGGTGTGATTCGGCTGTCGGATAGGTATGAGGAGGTCTTTGCGCACCTTAGGAAATATATGTTTGACAACGTGTACGAAAACAAAGCCGTCAAAAAATTTGTCAAAAAAGCCGACCGCATGATTAAGCTCCTCTATGACTATTATATAAAGAACCCTTTGGAGATACCGCCGTCATACCTCAAAACCGCCGACACAATAACCGCCGTGTGCGACTATATAGCCGCCATGACCGATAGGTACGCTATAAGGAAGTTTGAGGAATTGTTTGTCCCCGACGATTGGGCGACATGACTTTTAAAGTTGAGAATTGAAAGTTGAGAGTTGAAAGTTGCGGATTTAAAAAAAACCGACGCCCTCTCATTATCCTTACTTTTCAACTTTCAACTTTCAATTCTCAACTTAAAAAGACTTGCCATAAAAATGTATAAAGATTACTGAAAAATTTCTCTTGACAAAATCAAAATATGTGGTATAATAAAGAAAGGTCGTTTTAAAACGGCAAAATTTCGATGCGGAAGACGCGGAGGGAATATGGGAAAAGAAAGCTTTGTAAAAAAATCTCTTGACAATGATGAAAAAATCATCGCCATTGCGCGAATCACGCGGTGGAAATTTTTGGACGAGATCATCTTGGCGTTTGTTTTTGCGTGTATCGTCGTCACAACCCTTGTATTGCTACATAACAATGTCGCAACGATTGTCGTTGCGGCGGTGCTGTTCGTCATTTGGGATTTTAAGTCCGCAAAGGACGTCATCTTTTTGAATATGACGATTTTGAGCGTCACGACTCGTAAGATCGTCTACCGCACGGGCTTTATCAAGACCCACGCCGTAGATATCCCGTTAAGAAACGTCGATAACGTACAAGTAACCTATACGGTCATCGGGAAGTTCTTAAACTTTGGGAAGCTCCGTATCGAATCGAGAAGCGAGCCTATCGAAATCAATTGGGTCTACAATCCGACCCGCTTTAAAAACCTCATCGACCGCGCCGCGCAAGGGTATGTCACGCAGAGGAAGATTATCTAATTTGAAAAAACTTTTAAAGGGCTGTTTCGTTTGAAACGGCCCCTTTATTATTCATGCGACAAAAACTCCGCTTTTACGGGACGACGAGAGAAGTCCTCTTTTCCACAAACTCTACACTAAACGCATTTTATTTTCTACAACTCCGACATTTTTTTCTCTATAATTCACGCATTTTGTATTCTACAATAGAACAAGGAGCTAAGCATTTACTTCAACTCAGAGAAAGGGTCGACAAAAGCCCGCCCGAGTTTCTGCTTGTCATTACCGCCACGGGTTTTGCGCATAGACGTCTCGACGGCGTATATGTCGTACCGATAGGGTGTTTGAGGGATTAAAGGATTTTAAATTTTTAAAGGGCTGTTTTGTTTGAAACAGCCCTTTTATTATTCATGTTTGGATTTTTTTCCATAACTTTCAACCCTCAACTTTCAATTTTCAACTTAAAAGACTACTCCTCGTCGTCGTCGTCCGCTTCGTCCGCTTCGTCGTCCTCGTCCGTGTCTTCAAAGTCGCCGAGGTCATAATCGTCCTCAAAATCGTCGGCGGGTGTGACTTCCTCTTCAAACCATTCCTCTTCTTCCTCTTCCTCCTCCGCGATTTCGTCGAGAGGGATAGGACTTTCTTCGTCCTCGACGGGTACTTCCTCGTCGAGATAGGTTCTCCAAGTGTCCTCGCTCTCTTCCTCTTCCTTGACAAAGACGGTTTTGAGCTTGCTTGCGCGGCAGAGAGAACACATATCCTCGTCCTCACTGATATAGTTTGTCTTGCAGATAGGGCAAAGCTCAAAAATTTCGTCGTCCTCGTCCTCCAGCAGCTTTGCGTCGCCGATATGGAGCTGCGCTTTGCAGACGAAACAGTATTGTTCGTCTTCGGGCATGTAGTTTAACTCGCAACGCGGGCAAAGTTTGTATTTCGGCATGATTTTATTCTCCTATGCTATCTTGTAAAAATCTTTAAATATCTTATGAATTCAAAAACAGAATATACAAAAACCCTAAAAATTGTTACGGGGTTTTCATTCTTCTTGATTTCTAAAGAGATCGCGATTTGATTCCTCAAGAATGACGCAATAATTATATTGAAAAGCGGTGCGGTTGTAAACTGTTTTTATCCATATTTTTAAGAAAATTTCAAATTTTTTGCATTTTTGCGCCTCTTGTTTATTTAAAACGTATAAAATAGCGAGGGATTGGCGCATAATTACTTTGGGAAGAAAATATCAAGTATTTTATACTTGT
>JAITOQ010000167.1 GCA_031289865.1 Clostridiales bacterium | reverse complement strand
AAACGTAGGAACGGTAACGGTGACGATCACTCTCACGGCGGGCGACGGATACGCGTTTGAGATAAGCGACGGAGTATATGATAGTACAATCGTTATCAATAGGACCTTAACGGTCACGGAGAGAGAGATTACCGTCACGATCGATAGCGCGAGCAAAGGGTATGACGAAAATATAATCACTGTTGACGGTATCGGCTATACGGTCACTTCAGGAAGCGTAGTAGGTGGCGACGACCTCTGAGTCACGCTAAGTATCACGGACGCGGACTTCTTGGTTGGAATTTACACGATAACGGGCGAGGCGAGCAACCAAAATTACAATGTAACCTTTATCGACGGTAGCTATGAGGTTTATCTTGACGGACTTCTTTTCACCTCGATTACGGGCGGTTATAAGGTGAGCGTCGGTACGTTGGCGGCAGCGACGGAGATTGTCATTCCTGTGACGTATAAGGATAAGCCGATATTAGAGATAGATAATAGCTTTAGCGTTTGTACAAAGCTGGTGAAGCTGACGGTACCGTTTGTCGGGGCTGCTTTAGACGGGACAGGCAATGTACGTTTCGGATATATCTTTGGGGCGAGTAGTCTTAGCAATAATGGTAGCTATGTTCCGACTTCGCTCAGAGAGGTGGTTGTAACGGGTGAGGTAAGTATCGGTTATGAGGCTTTCTATAAGTGCAGCGGACTGACCACAATCTCGCTACCTAATGTGACAAGTATCGAGGGTTATGCTTTCGAGTTTTGTCGCGGACTGACCGAGATCACGCTACCTAAAGTGACAAGTATCGGTAATATGGCTTTCTATTATTGTGAAGTACTGACCACAATCACGCTACATAATGTGACAAGTATCGGTGATTTTGCTTTCGAGTCTTGTATCGGACTGACCTCGATCACCATTCATAGTGATTTAACGGCTGTTGGGCGTAGCGCTTTCTCTTATTGTAGTAAACTAACAATTTATGTAGAGGTTTCGAGTAAACCGACCGGTTGGGATACGGAATGGAACCGTTCAGGCCGTCCGGTGGTATGGGGCTGTACGTTGTCGGAGGACGGGAGCTATGTGGTTTCGTTTACAAAGACGGCAAGTAGTATTAGCAATCCTACCGCCACAAACGGGATTTCCGCACCGTATCGTGAAGGTTACACCTTTGGCGGTTGGGCGACGGTTGAGGGCGGTACGGCGTCTTACACGGCTGCGAACGTGAATAGCGCGGCTGACGACACCGTGTTGTATGCGATTTGGATTGAAAACGAATAATTTGAGCGCAAAGTAAGATAAAAACAAAAACGCACCGAAGCTATCTGCAACAACGGTGCGTTTTTGTTATAGGAGAAAATTATGAAAAATGAAAAATGCGGGAATGAGCATACGCAAAAAAACCGAACGCGCCGATATACGACGAAGATCGATTCCGTGTAAAGGATTACGAATCGAAAAAACGTGAGTTTTTAGCGCGGGTTTAGTTTCCGCGATAAATATTACTCGACCGTTTCGACGGGGTCGACGGGTTCAGCCAAAATTCTGACGTCCTCCGCCAATGCTTTTTCGTAAGCGTCGAGAATGAGGGCGCAGAGCCGTTCGCGCACGTCGGTTTTGATCGGGTGAGCGATGTCTTTGTAGTCCCCCGTGGGACCTTTTCTGCTCGGCATGGCGATGAAATTTCCGTTGGTGCCTTCGATAATCTTGATGTCGTGTACCGCGAAGCTGTCGTCTATGATAATCGAAGCCACGGCTTTTAGTTTAGCGTCGCCCTTTTTGACTAATCTGATACGAATGTCCGTAATGTTCATAATATGTAGACCGCCTTTTTTGTGTGACAGACCGCAACTTTAGGGTTTACGGCGATTGTCACGTTGTCTTTGAGGTAAGTATAATACATTTTGAACCAAAAATCAATACTTTTTTGAAAAATTTTTATAAAAATCTTTAAAAAAGCAAAAAAAATCTCTAAAAAAGCAAAAAAAATCTCTAAAATGTGTTAAAATAGTATTAGAATTATAAATTCACCCCACGCTAAGCCGCTCTTTTTTGATCTTTTCCGCGAACCCTCCCTCGATAAGGAACCTTCATCTTCGGTCGGTTTCGCGAAAAATATCTAAAAAATAGCCGTCTTATCGCTGTAGAATAACTCGAAAGTGGTTTAATATTAAGTTCTCTCCGTATTGAGAGAGGAAAACAAAGGGCGAAAACAAAGGATAATAAAATTTTTCTTTCAATAAAAAAAGAAAGCCCGACCGAGAGTGTCGGAGAAAATATTTCGGAGCGCGGCATGACAAAGCTAATTGCGTTTGATGTGGAGAGCTGTAACGGAAACCCGTTTAACGGGAGTATGTGCAGCTTCGGTTACTGCTTGTCCGATACGGATTTTAACGTAGCGGAGCAAAAGGATATTTTAATCAATCCTAAACCTAAGGGTTTCAATCTCGGACGGTGGGGCGAAGAGCCCGTTTTAAAGCTCGCGTATCCCGAAGAGGCGTTTCGCAAGTCGCCGCGTTTTTATGACGTGTACGCGGAGATCGAACGGCTCTTTTCGGGGGATACGCTCGCGGTCGGGTTTGCGATATCCAACGATATCCGTTATCTAAACAACGCTTGCGATCTCTACCGCCTCCCGCATATTTCGTTCCGCTATATCGACGTACAGCTGTTGATTAAGCTCAAAAAGCTGACGAGAAACGATACGGGGCTTGCGGCGGCTGCCGCGGAATACGGGGTGGAGATCGGAGAGCATCACCGCTCCGACGAGGACGCGAGGGCGACCCTTATGCTGTTAAAGGAATATTGCAGAATAGAGGGTAGGAGCGTCGCGGAAATTCTCGGCGATAGGACGGTGATAGCGGGCGTAAACACCCAAAAATCCGTCGCACCGTGCCTTGCGCCGCTGTTTTTTGACGAAAACAACGGGATACCGCTCACGCGGAAGATGAAAAGGATATTGATCGACGAGTATTGCAAGGAGGTTCGGTCGGGAAAACGCGACCGTGACGGAAAATTTAAGGGCAAAACACTCTGTTTAAACTCAAAGCTCGAGGACGAAACCGATCTTGCGAGAAAGCTGATAGGCGCGGTCTTGAAACGCGGCGGAAGATACACTACCGAGGCGGAAAACTGCAACCTATTCGTACAAGGCGATGACACTAATTGCCAGAGATACGGCAAGGTCAAAAAGGAAATCGAGAACGGAAAAAGAATTGACACCGTCGGGGTTTCCGAATTGATCGACGCGCTCGGCGGCTTGCCCGACGTCGTGTTTGACGATACGGCGACGCTGTGCAGAATATACGGAAAGCCGACGGACTCGTATACGCTTAGGAAGTAGCCGTAGGCGATAGTGCGACGTTTTTTGAGCAAAATTCGGATATTAAAAAAACTTATTTCGCGGTATATCTCCCCCCAAAACACTATATATTGATATAAAAATCCTTTTTTGTTTCGCTTTTCCCGATAAATATCGGATTCTTCGACAATTTTGTACAATATTTTTTCGTTTTTTTTAAAATATTATATCTTTTAATATTGAAAAAAACTGTGGTTGTGGTATAATATTCCCAATGCAACGCGGATAGCGTTGAACGCGGGGAGGGAGTCTATGTCCAAGCTCAAAATCACAATAGCGGAAGATAACGGAGAGTTCAGTGATTTACTGAAAAGTAATTTAGAAAAAGAGAGTATGTTTGATGTCCGTTATGTGTGCGAAAACGGACTGGAGGCTATCGCGGCTATCGAAACCGAAATGCCCGACGTCCTGCTTCTCGATTTGATTATGCCCGAGGCGGACGGGTATTTTGTTCTCAATCATTTGAATGCAAAACGGCTCAAGCCCGCGCTTATCATCGTACTGTCGCAGATTAAGAGCGAGTCCTTTATAGAAAAAGCCTTGCAATCGGGCGCGAACTATTATATGCACAAGCCCGTTTCGTTCGAGGTGTTGAGGGATAGGATTTTGGAATTTTCGGGAGCGGGGCAACCGCCGAAAAAGGCGTTCGCCGTTGAAGAAAAAGCCGCGCCGCGGGAAAGACGCTGCGCCTCCCTCGACGAAAAAATCGCGAATATCTTTATATCCGTAGGAATCCCCGCACATATCAAGGGCTATCAGTTTTTGAGAGAGGCTATCAAAATGGCAATCAACAGCCCCGAAATCATCAATAACATCACAAAAAAGCTGTATCCGAATATCGCCGAAAAATACGACACCAGCTCGAGTAAGGTCGAGCGCGCGATCCGCCACGCAATCGAGGTCGCTTGGAGTCGCGGCAAAATTGAAAACATCAATAATATCTTCGGAATAAAAATCTATACCGCAAACGATAAACCCACAAACGGGGAATTTATCGCGCTGGTCGCGGATAAAATGCTTTTGGAGGGAGCTTAGGCTCGCAAGTTGAAAGTTGAGAATTGAAAGTTGAAAATTTCCGTATAAAAAAAGCCTGTTGTCATTCTGAGCGAAGCGAAGAATCTAAAACGTATAATTGTACAACCGCTGAAACATAAAATCGGAATCCGATTAGGTGTGATTCAGAGAAATCGTTTTAG
>JAITOQ010000107.1 GCA_031289865.1 Clostridiales bacterium | reverse complement strand
AAAAAGGTTATGTTTTCGATGGAGATAATTTTCAACTTTTTTATATTTGTTTCAAAGATTTCCTCCGTTTCGTCGTTCATAAAATACGACCTAAACACAGGGCTATAATCCTTTTCCTTTTTAAGCTCTACGATTAAATCCGGTTTGCAAAAAACCGTTTGCAAACTCGAAAGATAAGACTCCTCAAAATCGTAATTTTTGCCGCTTTTTCTCTCCTTTAGATACGCATAACGGGTGTAATCGCTCTTTAAAATTCCCGAAATCTTTATGGTCAGTCCCGTTTGCTTATCGGTCAATTCCTTTCCTATGGCGTCGCGAATTTCTCCCTCTAAGAGTCCGTAATATATCATACAATACGCCATATAGTCGTATATCAAAATCTCGTTACCGCTATTCGGGACTTTACCGTAAGAAAGCTCCATATAAAAGGTAGAAAAATCATGAACGGAGACCGCTTCCCGAAAGCCGTATAGCTCGTAAGGAATTTTTGTAGTCCTACCAAGCGCGTCAAAGAGAAATTCGTCGGTAAAGTCCTGAAAGATTTTATTAAAAAAATACGCCGGATAAAAATTTGCTTTCCCGTCCACCGCTTCGTACAAGCCCGGAATATCCTCCTCCTTACAATTCTCATACCAGACATCGGGTCCGTTGAATGTAAAAGCCTCTCCCGTTTCGTCGTCATAATATGTAACCGGCTCATCTTTATATTTTGTAAGCTGAAAGACGTTTTGTTTGTTTGCTCGTAATGTATTTAACAGCGCGTCCTCCGAATCGTACCCCGATAAAGAAGAAAACACCGTCGTCAAGGACAGCGCGGCGACAAGTAAAACGAGGACGATAAAACTTGAAATCTTTGCATGAAAAAAATTGTCCTTTATCATGAGGAGCGAATCCTTGACGGAGATACCGCGGTGTACTTTCTTTTTTGTCTCCTTGCTCTCCTCTTCCTCTTTTGGCTCTGCTTCCTCATTAGCCGTGATTAAAAAATCCTCCGCTACTTGTCCGTCGCGCAAGCGTATCAATCTGTCGGCAAACTTCGAGGCAAGCTCCTCGTCGTGCGTGACTACGATAACCGATCTTTCCTTTGCAATGGTTTTTAATATTTCAAAGATTTCAAAAGAGGTTTTGCTGTCGAGGTTTCCCGTCGGCTCGTCGCACAGTATCATCTCGCTCTCTTTCGCAAAAGCCCGTGCTATAGCTATACGCTGTTGTTGACCGCCGCTCAAGGTGTTTATCTTCCTATTAGCAAGCTCCGACAGCCCTACTTGCTCGAGTGCCGTCATAGCGCGTTCGTCTATTATGGCTTTGTCGTCCTCTTGCAGCTTAACCGCCAGCTTTATATTGTCGATAACCGAATAATCGTTTAAAAGATTGTAATCTTGAAAAATAAAGCCCGTACCGAAATTTCTGTACTCGTCATATTCCGCGCTCGTGTACGCGGATAAACTCTTTCCGTTACGTATAACCGCGCCCGAAGTCGGGTCGTCTATACCGCCCAGCATATTTAGGAGCGTGGTCTTTCCGCTCCCGCTCTTTCCCACAATAGCCGTCAAGCCCGTTTCGCCGAACTTTAAATTTACTTGATCAAGCGCAACGACCTTTATCCCGGTCTTTTTATTGACTATGTATTCCTTTGTGAGGTTTTTTATTTCTAACATGTTTATTCCCTTTTTCAAAAGCCGATGATTATGATTTCATTATATCACAAAGCCCTCTCTCACTTCAAGTAAAAGGGGGGCTTTGTATTCAATCTGTTATTACGAACAACCGACATCGGATGCAGTCAACTTCAATCAGCGAGTATTTCTCCTAATAATGTCAATCGGTTGTGAAAAGAAAATTTTTATGAGCGGAGCGGCAAGAGAGAGTAGGACTAATCCGATTGACAAAAGGAAAGTCTGCAAAAAATCCTTAAAAGTCAGTCCGAAAAACACTATGTCAAAGCTGTAATTCTTTGTAAACGCTTGATTTATATCGCCCATGAGCAGTAATGCAAACCCGATTGAAACAAAGAAAGCCGCAATCGCAATCAAAAAGGTTTCCGCTCCGAAAATTAGCGCAATATCCGCGTTTCGCACCCCTAAGGATTTTAAAACGCCGATTTTGTATCGATGTTTTTTGATTGACACGAATGTAAAAATACAGATTCCGAGAACGCTCGCGGCAACCAAATAGTTTTTATATTTTACTCCCATGTCTTTTACGCCTAAGAGATAGGTTTCGGCTTTGTACACGATATAAGCATAAGGAGTATAATCGGTAAAATCGTATTTCAAATAATCGGGATTTGCAAGATAAAACTCTTCGCCCTTATTCTCCATAATCAGCTTTGTTAGCACCTCCCCGTTGACCTTAGCGTCGTTTCCCAACATCAAATACAACTGACGGAATTTGCCGTTTGCAATACCGTAAGGATTTCCAACAAGAATAACCGTGTGTTCATCGTCAAGCTGTCCGTCGATTTCGTAATCGTCGTACACACCTATAATCCCGTAAGAACCAGCCCAAGAAACGCGACCTTTGCTTAAATAATTAGAAAAATTTGTGAATACAGACGGTTCTATAGACGGTCTTGAGGATAACACCTCGTCCATATCTGCGTCCTCTCCGTATATGTAACGAAATTGACTGTCGGATAATAAGACACCGAAACCCAAGGTGTCCGAATTAGATGCTATGATATGAAAATCTTCTGCCGAAGATACCGCTCTGATTTTTTGATAGCTTGTGGTTTCTTTTACTATACTCACAATCTCGTAGCCATTCGAATCCAATTCAACTTTGCAAACAGTAATATTCAATGCGGAAATATAATCGTTTTCCGCGTCTATCAATTCCTTAAAATTTGGCAAACAAAAGACGGTCTGTAACGACGCTAAATAGCCTTTTTCAAAGGGATATGCGTTTGCAGAAATCGCATCGTCCACATAAGTATATTTCTCATATCCGCTCTTTAAGACCCCCGAAACTCTCATAGACAGACCCGTTTGTTTATCCGTCAGCGTATAGCCGACAAAATTCTTTATCTCCGAAACATCGTCAAAAGCTCCGAGCTTTATCATATTGTACGCCATATAATCATAGATCAAGACCTCGTTTGTACTTTTGGGTACGCTCCCATAGGCTATAGGCTGATAAAATTTTGAAAAATCCTCGACGAGAATCGCTTCCGTAAAATTAAACGAATCATAAATCAAGCTATTGTAATTCAGCTTTTTGTCCGAAAAATCTTGAATGTTTTTTATAAAATAATATGACTTCAACACGGGAAGAGCATTCCCTATCTTGTCGCTCAAAATCGAAACGTCGTCCTCCGTAACAATTTCGGGACGGACATAAGAGCCGACATAAGGAGTACCGATTTCATTGACCACCGTACCCGATACATATTTTGTCACGGGAAACACATAAGAACCGCTCTGACGGTAGGAAGCGTCAAGCGCGGTTTGAGCGTTAAAATTAGACAACGCGACAAAATTTACATACAAAACATAAGCCACGACCAACACGATCAAAATTACGCCCGCTAAAATCTTGGATTTTGAAAGATTTCCAAAAATCAATTTAAAAACGTCTTTAGGTTTTAACGATTTTCGGGTAGCCTTACGCTCCGCGTTTTTTTGCGGGTCGGGGCGATCTATTTCTCTCAATACTCTGTCCTCGATAATCTTCCCATCAAGTAGCCGTATCAGTCTTTCGCCGTATAAGTGCGCGTCTTCCTCGTCGTGAGTTACCATGACGACCAATTTTGTCTTTGCTATCTCTTGCAAAATCGTCAAAATTTCCTTTGCCGTCTGACTGTCCAAATTTCCCGTCGGCTCGTCGCACAAGAGTATCGGGGAGTCCTTTGCTATAGCTCTGGCGATAGCGATACGCTGTTGTTGTCCTCCGCTCAATTCGTTTATCTTGCGTTTTTTTGTGTCCCCTAAACCGACCTTATCGAGGGCTTCGCTTGCAATTTTCTCGATCTCTATGCCGTCGAGATTTTTCATTCTGAGCGGCATTTTTATATTTTCTATGACGTTGTAATCATATAGGAGCGAATAATCTTGAAAGACAAAGCTAACGTCATTTTTTCGGTAATCGTTTAGCTCTCCCACCGTCCGTTCCTTTAGGCTTTTGTTACGGTATAGTATCTCTCCGCTGTCCGCTTGGTCTATACCGCCGATGAGGTTTAAAAGCGTAGTCTTTCCGCAACCGCTCCGTCCTATAACAAAAACGAAACCGCTGTCGGGCAAACAAACAGAAAGACGGTCAACGGCGCATACCCCCGCCCCGTTTCCCGTCGTACGATAGGTCTTTAAAAGATTTTTTATCTCTATCATTTTTATTCCCCCCATATTAAAAAAATCCGATACGGCAAACGGAATCTGCCGTATCGGAATAAAATTGACATTGCTGTTATTGACCGTAATACCAAACAATGTTTTCTAAATCAAAATCTTGAATTGAAGTATAGCTATATCTGTCAGGCTCATGATACATTATAGACCAATCCTTTACCGCCGAATCTTCTTTTTCGTAATCCTTCAGCCCAAGCGCATGCAACATTTCATGCAAAACAACACTTTGTAAATGATCTTTTGAAATATAGCAATGCTCGTCTTTCAGATATATTGTCCCTGATTTAATGCCATATCCTTTTGACACACCGGTATAGTCATTTACCGCATTACTATAAAATCTCCCGTCATATGGTGCGACATCGTTAATTAAGTAAAAACTAAATGCATTAGTCGGAATGCTACTTACCCTTTCATATCTAAAAAACACTTTAGAACTAGAGAGGTTTATTTCATTACAAGCCTCGGCGATTGCAAGAACGTGGTTGTTTGTAAAGCTATTCGGAATGTAAAATGTCAGAAAAACATTATTTAAAGTTAAACTCTGAAACGGCGCGTGAAGAATTTCGCCCTCATGCGTGAGATATGCATTTGCATACCCGTATTCCTCAAGTTTTGCCGCAAGTTGTTCCTCGTATGTCGGTTGCGGCGTTTCTTCTTTTGTGTCCGATATGTCTTCAAGACAGCTTGTCAGCAAAACGCTTAACGCGACAATCATCAATATGATTGCCCAAAATTTTGTCTTCTTTGATACTGTTCTTTTCATGGTTACTTCCTCACTTTTGCTTATTTACCGCCCTTTCAAAACTCTCTTTTCTATTATATACAGTCGCGTTTGCTTTGTCAAGCGGTATTTTCATTATACTATGCAAATATGCATAAGTCAAGCAAAAAATATGCATTTTTGTATAATTACGATAAAAAATGCCATCATTATATGATTATATGATGAAAAGAATCTTAAATATCTCGTTCGGGAGCAACCGAATCAAAGAATTGCGTGTAGAAAGGGGCTTATCTCAATCTCAACTCGCTTTGGCAACGGGGATTAAGCAATCCAACATTTCACGTTGGGAAGCAAATTTATTTGTCCCCAACATATTGGATTGTTGGAGATTAGCCTCGTTTTTTGACGTGTCCGTCGATTATCTTATCGGAAAAGCCGATTATTAGAGAGAATACGGCTCCCGTTTTAGATTCTTCGCTCCGCTCAGAATGACACCTACTATATCCGCAATTCTGCATTTTGCATTCTGCATTCTGCATTAAAAAACCTCACTTATTACTTGTTGCCTAAAAAACGTCCCCCCGAAAAAATCGAGAGGACGTTTGTTGTTTTGGTCGCGGGATTATTTGCAGCATCCGCCGCCTAAACCGCCGCCGCCGAATACGCAACTTAAAATAAGTAAGAGGAAAATAATATCGCACGCGCCGCCACCGCCGCCGCCGCCAAACTTTTCCGTCATGCCGCCGCCGCCTAAGCACAGAAGCAAAATAAGTATCCAAATCCAGCTGTTGTTTTCACCTAAGCCGCATCCATAGTTGTTGAACATAACTCAGCTACCTCCTTTACAGTCCGCAAATCTTCAATCATGTTTTCGTTTTTGAAAATTCACTTTATATTGCAATAATACGCGGAACCGAAAAAAAGTGTTACTGTATAAACCTATATCCCTTCGTCTCCGAAACATAAAACCCCGCAAACGAATCAAAATCAAAGTAGCCGATGAGCTTTCGCGCAACCCCCGACGCACGCTCGTCAAAGCGGACGGAAACCCCGCAGCCCGAATGAACCTCCCTCGGTGTATTGACGACGGACGCGGAATACCCTCTCCTATTTAGCTCCGACGCAAATTTTAGCGTGTGTTCGCGTGTCCTGAATACCGCAATGATCATCTGTTGAACTCCAAAGTAATAAGTAATATAATAAGTGAGGTTTTTTAAATGCAAAATGCAAAATTGCGGCTTTTTTAATGCAGAATGCAGAATGCAAAATGCAGAATCGCGGATAAAAAGTAGGTGTCATTCTGAGCAAAGCGAAGAATCTAAAACGGCAGTTGTATTCCTACAGAAGCAATAAGTAAGGATAACAAGAGGTGGGAGTCGGAAAGGAGAGCGATTTTTCTTTATATCCGCAATTCTGCATTCTGCATTTTGCATTCTGCATAAAAAAACATTACCTATTACTTTTAAATCCTACTCATATTGTATGCTAAAAACCTTTGATTCGTTGCACACAAAACACCCCTCTTCCGCATATTCTATAAAATAGATTTATTTTAAAGGAGTCCTCATGCTGTATTTAGACAATGCCGCCACCTCCCGCTTTAAGCCGCCGTCCGTCGTCCGCGCCGTAACCGACGCGCTTCTGCATTCCGCAAATCCGGGACGCGGCGCACACCGTGCGGCGATAGGTGCGGCAATGAAAATCTTTGAATGCCGCGAAGCCGTACGCGACCTATTACACGCGCCCCGCGCCGAAGTCGTCTTTACCAAAAATTGCACGGAGGCTCTCAACCTTGCTATCACGGGACTTTTAAAGGACGGCGGGCATGCCGTCACCGACACAAACCAACACAACTCCGTCCTCCGTCCCCTATACGAAGCCGAACGACGCGGAAAAATCACGCTGACCGTCCTCACCGCAAACGGCGCGGTGACTGCCGACGCGCTCGCGGAGAGCCTCACCCCGCGTACCTCTTTGGTCTGTCTAAACGCCGTTTCAAATGTCACGGGCGCAAAAACCGACCTTGCCGCGGCGGCAAAAATCCTACGCCCGCAAAACATACCCCTCCTTGTAGACGGCGCACAAGCCTTAGGACACGACGTATTTGACATGGACGTCGGGGGCGATCTCGTCGCCGCGCCCGGTCACAAGGGCTTACACGGACCTCAAGGCACGGGCTTTTTGGCTTTTAGAAAAGAAATCGCCCTCGCGCCGATTTTATTCGGCGGGACGGGTACGGACAGCGCAAATCTCTACCAACCTATCGGCAGCCCCGACGCATACGAAAGCGGGACGCTCAACACTATCGGCATAGCGGGGCTTCGCGAAGGAATCGTATGGACGATGAAGCACCAAACCGAAATACGCGAAAAGAGCCGAACGCTCACCGCTCGGCTCATAACGGGCTTGTCCGCGCTCCCGAATATACGGCTCTATACCGCGCCTAACGACCTCAACGGAGTCGTATCCTTTAACATAGGCGACCTCTCGTCCTCTATAGTCGCGGACATCCTAAACGAAACCTACGACATAGCCGTCCGTGCGGGTTTGCACTGCGCTCCGCTCGTCCACAAGACCATAGGTACGCTAAAATCGGGCGCGGTACGCGCAAGTATCGGATATGACAACACCGCAAAAGAGATAGACGTCTTTGTCGCTTCAATTAAGGAAATACAGCGCGGCGCACAGCGTGCGGAATAAAAAACCTATCCTTTTTTCACGTCGACCGCGCCCGTTCTCGAATCGAGAAGCACCGCCCAAAAATCCGTCTCCGACGCGATAAACGCGACGTACCAATAGTACGGCTCCTCGCCGCCGTAACCCGTGACAAACTTGACATAGATTTCGCGGGGAAAGATTTTGTTTTTTGTATTCGACTTGATCTCTTTAGCAAAGACCTTGACGGCGGCGTCCACGGCGTCTGTCGCGGAAAGGCGTCCCTCTAACATATTTGCAAGGGAGATAGTGTCGCGGTGTGTCGTCGCATAGACGATGACGACGGACTCGACTGTTTCGGGATTTTTAATGGCGGTCTGATCGTTAAATTCGAGGGTCAAGACGTCCTTTTTAAACGTACCCGACAGCTTTTCGCCGCCCGCGGTCAATTCATAGCCGAACGACTCCAACTTTGTGTAGGAGCTGTTGACCACGACAAGGCTTATTTTGCAAAATTCCGCGGTTTCGCCGACCTTGCCGTCGGTCAAAAAGGTCTTTTCGCCCACTCCCGCATTTACGGTCACCGCAAAATTTGCGTTGCTCCCGAAATACGCGTATTTGTCCATATAGGAAATGTTTTTGCCGAGGTCAATCTCACTATCGGCAAACAGCGCGACAGCCGCCACCGCAATCACCGCCGCCGCCGCAACACACGCGGACACTATCAACCACAAACGCTTACTTTTTTTCATCTCACTTCTCCCGACAACTTATTTCCTTAGAATTTATGCCGTGAAAAGCCCGTTTATTCATAAGAATTACAACCGAATACAGATAAGACTTTCTTTGGAAGCCCGTTCATCTATTATGTTTATTCGGATACGGGACGATGAAGGCATCGTCCCCTACAATTTAATCCGCAACTTTCAACTTTCAACTCTCAACTCTCAACTTTAATCCGTAACTTTCAACTTTAATCCACAACTCTCAACTTTAATCCGCAATTTTCAACTCTCAACTCTCAACTCTCAACTTTAATCCGCAACTTTCAACTCTCAACTCTCAACTTTAATCCGCAACTTTCAACTTTCAACTCTCAACTCTCAACTTTAATCCGCAACTTTCAACTTTCAACTTTCAACTTTAAAAGCCCTACTCGTATGACAAGTAAAATAAATAATCTGTCGGTCTTTAGCAAGGCGAATTAGGAGTGCCTTTGCCTCTTTCAGTTTTTCGTCGTCAAGATCGGAAAACGGATCGTCCAAAATCACAAACGGAGCCTCTTTGCGGAACAAGCGGTCTAAAAACGCGAAACGGAGCGCGAGATCCGTCAGCGCACGCGTACCCGTACTGTAATACTCCGCGTCGCGCCATTGCCCTTGCTCCGTAGCCTTTAGCCTTAGCGCGGTGTCGAGCGCATAGCCGCCGCGACCGCCCAACGTATCCAAATAGCCCTTAAAACCCTCCGTCAGCGGTAGGATATACTCCGCGGACAGCCGTTCCTTTGCCGCGGTCAAAAATTCTTGAGTTTTTCTCAAAATCTCCCGCTCGTGTTTTGCGGCGGCATATTCCTCACGCGCACTTTCGAGCGCGGCTTCCGCAAAAAACAGCCGTTCGCTCTCCTCCGAGAGCGCACCGCGTTTTCTCTCCGCTTCGGCGACTTCTTTCAGCAAACCGCGCAGCCTCGTTTCCGCTTCGCCGCTTTTCTTCCTCAGCTCCGAAATTTCCGCTTCTATAGCGGCTTGAGGCGTGTCCGCGCCCTTTCTTTTTCTCCGCACCAAAAGCGCGGCAAAGCCCGCCGAACACAGCCCGCCGAGTATTATGAACAGCGTGCAATACGCGTCAAAAGCCCCCGCCGCCGTACCCGACATAAACGCCGCCGCAAAAAAAACCGCCGCAAGTATCGACAAAAACCGCTCGTACCTAAGGGCGCGCTGCGTGTCAAAAAGGCTCCTCCTTTTCTTTGTTTCGGTCGTTTCGTTTTCGGAAAGCGGCTCGTTTTTTATTTGTCCCTCAACTGCGGTTTCGGATTTCAACTCGTTTTTCTTCCGTTCCGCAACTGCGTCTTTGGACGCGTATTCCATAGCGTACAAGGCTTTTTTAATCCCGTCGGTCTCTTGTTCCGTTCGCGTTGCGTTCTCTCTGAGGTCGTTTAGTTCCTTTTCGGTACGCGCAAGGCTCTCTCTTGCGGTGCGACAAGAAATCACCGCCCGTTCTCCCTCGTTTACCCGACGTTCCGCGTCATAGACAGATCCGCGTCCTCCCGTCGTCATCAACAATCTTTCGTCGGCTTTTAAGCGTTCCGCCGCGTGAGTATAGCTTTGAGCGTCGTCCGTGTTGTGGACGAGATTTGTCAAGCGGAGTGCGAGATCCGCGTCGGATTTTTGGGAAAGGGACTTTTGCGGCAGGTACAGCGTCCTCTCGAAGCTGTCCGCGTTTATCCCGAACAGCTCCTCTCCTATCCTATCGGAAAAATCCGCGCTCGATAGATTTGTTTCCGTATCAAAAAGCGCGAACGTATCCCCGCCCCCGCTCTGCTTCGCGCCGAAAAAGCGTTCGATTCGATAGGTTTTTCCACGCGCAAAAAAGACGAGGCTTCCTCCGAACCGCCCGCCTTGCCACGGCGCGTATTTCATACGGTCGTTTTGGTCAAGGCTTTCGGCTTTTGTACGCCCCGCGCCGTAAAACATGCACTTTAAAAACCCCGCAAAGGTGCTTTTTCCGCGTCCGTTAGGTTGGCATATTTGGTTTAATCCCTCCGTAAAGGAAAATACGACCTCGGACAAACACCCGAAATTTTCTATTCGGCAAGAAATCAATTTCATAATCAACCCTCCGACGACGCCGACGACTCTTCTAAATAACGCAAACCGCAAGCGGCGATCTCCTCTTTTTCGCGTTCGTCTAAGTCGGAACGCAGTACGAGACGGACAAATTCGCCCTTTAAGGACACGTCGCCCTCATATTCCGCAATCGAAACGTCGAGCCGCGACTCGTCCGCAACCTTTGCAAAAAAGAACCGGCGTGAGAGCTGCTCGCCGAGTGCGCGGAGATCCTTTCTCAACCCCTTATGCGCACGTCCCGTCAACACGACCTTGACCGCGTTTTGCGGCGCGATGCCGTTTAACGCCGATAGAGCCGCCGCTTCTACCGCATACATGCTCCCGCACCCCGTAATGACCGCCTCGACAGTAAAAAACTCTCTGCCGCCCGCAAGCGGAACGAAGCTCTGCGACAACACGCCTTTTTCGTCGATATCTAAGAGAACAAAGCCTTTTTGACCGCATTCGTCAAAGCCGCGTCCCGCAAGACAACCCGAATAGACGTATTCACCGCGCCCGTCTAACCTTGCCGCAAAAAAATCGTGGTAATGACCGAGAGCGAGATAGTCGATATTCCGCTCCCTTAAATACGCAAGCCGGACCGTCGCCGCGCCGTCCTTTTTGAGGTACTCCGACGCTTCGCCGTGCATAACGACGATATTGCGCCGCGCACGGTCAAGGGACAAGCCCTCGTACACGGCGGGCGAATCGGGAGGACAATCGATCAAAGCGACCGTGACTCCCCCCTCCAAATCATAGGCAAAAAAACCGCCGCCCGACTTCGCCGTCTTAAAGTTCTTAGGCGCGTCGTTCTCAAAAAATCCGCTCTTAAAATCATGATTTCCCGAAACATAAAAGAACAATATGTCGCCGTAAGCCCGTATTAAGTCCTCTACGCTCTTTTTTACGCTTATCGACACGGAATCCGAATCAAATAAATCGCCCGCCACAAGTACCGCTCTCACTGAATGTTCACGCGCAAACGCAAGCGTGTCGGAAAACGCTTGAAAAAGCTCGGCGCGGCGAACCCTTGCTTTTTCGGCGGTCAAGTACCGCATAGGCGAATCAAGATGAAGATCCGAACAATGAATGATTTTCATGATTTTTCCTTTTTTGTTTTTTTGATTTTTAAATGTCGCGAGACAAAATTTTTACAAAAATTTTTTCTCGCGCTCTTTTCAAAAACTTTAACGCTTTAATGTTTTAATTGTTTAATACCATTTTACCACATATTCCCCGTTTTTTCAATAAGGAACGCAATAAAAGTGTCTTAATTTTGTTTTTTAATAAAAGCCGCTGTTTTTCTGTAGTAGTCTGCCCTCATCGTCCCGTAAGCATAAAAAATCAATCGGAGCAAAGCGACGCCTTAATTTTCAACTCTCAACTTTCAATTTTCAACTTTGCTTACGGTGTTGACAAGCAAAAGAAAATATGATATACTGTCCGTATTATATATTCTTCTTCCCCAAAAAACATTTTCTTTGGGGGGACTTGCGGGGGCAATCATGCTGCAAAAACTAAAATACATCGCTATGATTACGGCAATCGTTCTTTTGATTTGCCTTTCTGCGTACAGTGTAAGCCTACTTTTGGGGCAATACCGTCCTTTAGACCTCGCTCCCGACCCCGAAAATACAGAATTCCGTAAAGAGGACGAGGATTTAGTCCTCGACAACGACTATGTGACCGTACGCTATCGGCTATCCGACGGATATTACGCTATTCTCTACGACGGTTATACCCTCACTCAACGCGCATACTCTTACGCCGTCGTCACGGACGAAAACGGCAAAAAGGCGGAGTATGATTCGCTGTCCGCAAAGAGCCGCGCCTTTTTTGCGGAGGAACATTACGCCGACGGGTTCGGAACGGGTATTCGCCTCTCCGTCATAAACCTTTTTGACGATATCGTTATGAAACAAAATTTTTATCTTTATGACCGCGCCGAATATCTCCGCACGGAGATTCTCCTCTCTTCGACCGAAAACGGCAAGGAAATCGCCTCGAACGATATGCGCGAGATCCTTTCGGGGGGAAAATCCGGCGCAAAGACCGCCGTCGGCAACATGAAACAAATGACCTTTTTAGAAGCTCCGTTCGACAACAACGACTTTGAGAACTATTCTCCCCGCGTGATGGGCGGCGGTAAAAATTACGGTTACGGATTCGCGCTCATCTACAACGAAAAAGCCATGGAAGGGCTTGTGATAGGCGCGCTCCACAACGGCGTATTCAAAAACGCCGTCTACACCTACAGCTCCCAAAAAAGCAACACGGTCGGGCTTGACGAGTTATACGTCCATTACGGTATGATTTCTTACGAATCACGCGACTACGACAACGTACTCCGTACGGAGGCTACCGTCGAACACGGCTACGTCAGCGGGACTGAGATTACGAGTCCGTCTATGTTTTACGGCTATTACGCGGACTACCGAAACGGCTTGGAGCAATACGGCGACGCGGCGGGGATTGCCGAACCGCCCCTCGCTTGGGAGGGCAATACGCCCGTCGGATACAATTCTTGGGCGGCGTTGGGCTTTGACATGAGCTACAAGACCATGACGGAAATGAGCGACTATATCAAGACCGCGCTCCCAAACTACGGCAAGGACGCGGACGTCTATCTCAACATGGACAGCGGCTTTGAGTCCCTCACCGCCGACGAAAAATCCTCCGTCGTCGGCTATATAAACGCAAACGGACAAAAGGCGGGTACTTATTGGACGCCGTTTTCGTATTGGGGTTGGGATCTCGACAGTCCCGTCCTCGACCTCGACGGACACGGTATCACAGACGATACGGGCGCGCAATACTACTATCGCGATTTGGTTCTCCGCGACGGCGTCGGGAGTCCTATCGGCTACAGCGGCGCATACTCCCTCGACCCGACCCACCCCGGTACGCTAAAGCGCATAGATCGGTTTTTAGACCTGATAATCGACCTTGGGTACGAGTATCTCAAGATGGATTTCGTCAATAACGCGTCGATGGAGGGGACTCACTACAATCCTTGTATCACGACGGGCATGGCTGCTTATAATTACGGTATGGAATACATCTACCGTCATGCTTATGCGCATATCGGGAGCGGCAAGCAATTCTTTTTAAACGTTGCGATTTCGCCCGTCTTTTCGGGACAGTGGGTACACTCGCGGAGAATAGCTTGCGACGCGTTTGAAAAATCGACGAGTACAAGCTATCTCCTAAACACGCTCACTTACGCGTGGTGGATGAACGGCAGAATCATCTCGATTTCCGACCCCGACCACCTCGTACTGTACCGCAGTCACAATACGGACTCCCCTACGCCCGCAAGCGGCGGTGAGGCGGCGGCGGGAATCGTATCGAGGCTGCTCGCGGGTTCGCTCTTTATGTGGAGCGACAATCTCGTCTATCCGGAATCCAAAAAACGTGCCGAAAGCTATCTCAACAATACGGAGCTGATGTCGCTCGCGCTCAACGGCGAGAGCTTCCGTCCTATGCAGTCGGGAAAGTTCAGCGAGGGCTTTTATCTCTTAGAAAACGACACCCTCTATACCGCGTTTTTTAACTTCAATCCCGCCGGCGAAAAATACGCGCCCGTGCGGCTGTCCGACTACGGCTTGAGCGGGAATTATGCCGCGCTCGACCTCGTCAGCGGCAAAAAATATACCGTCGTCGGAGGAAACGTCAACTTACTCTTGACGGGAACGTCGGCTGTGCTGTTGAAAATTTATAGAGTTTAATTTTGATAAAAAAAGAACGGGAGAAAACTGTCGTTTGTAGGGGACGATGTCCTCATCGTCCCTATCGATATAAAAAAGTAGGTGTCACCTCATACAAAATGACACCTACTTTTTATTTGGATACGGGACGATGAAGGCATCGTCCCCTACATTTTGATACGGATTTCGGGCGACCGAGGCGGTCGCCCCTACATTTTAATCCGCAATTCTGCATTCTGCATTTTGCATTTTGCATTTTGCATTCTGCATTCTGCATTCTGCATTCTGCATTCTGCATTTTGCATTCTGCATTAAGTTTATTCTTCTTTTTTCTTGCCGAAAAACGCGATGAGCGTATAGACTAACAAAAAGACCGCGATTGTTCCGAGGACGACGACCGTCATAGATATACCGCCCGCGCCTTTTGCAAAAACAGTGGTAAACATATCGAGGACAGCGTCGCTCTTTCCCGTGTGATTGTATATCCAAACATAGTTTGCGGGTTGCGGCGTCCATAGCGCGACAAACACCGTCAACCCCGCGAATAATAAGGTAACAACACTTAAAATTATTTTTTTTGTCATAAATTACACCCCTTTTTTTGAGTTCTCCGTTAAAAAAACCGCAGTTTTTTATTACGGTTATATTATATCCTCAAAACGGGTCTTTGTCAATATGTTTTGGAAATATTTTTAATTCTGTTTTTTATCATTAATTTTCAACTTTCAACTTTCAACTTTGATTTGCGTGATATTACCCACGAAATCATGTAAACACACCCCGACACCGTCAAAAAAATCCCGAATATCAAGCGCAAGAGATGCGCGTCGAGCTTAAGCGAGAGAAACGACCCAAGGGCGGCAGTCACCGCCGCCGAAAGCGCGATAGGCAAAACCACGCGCTTTTCGACCAATTTGTTTTTTAGGTGAATGAGGAGCGCGATGATAGACATGGGTATAAACGCGAGTAGATTTGCGCCTTGCGCCCCGTGCTGACTCACGCCCATAAAGAGTATGAGCATAGGAATGAGGAGGGTTCCCCCGCCCATTCCCATGCCGCCGAGCACCCCGCCCGCAAAGCCGATTAAAGCGTAATAAATGTATTGCATTTTTCAATCTCCTTTTTTTAATGCAGAATGCAGAATTGCGGAGCTAAAAGAAAGTAGACACCATGCAAAAAAGTCGGTGTCATTCTGAGCTTGCGAAGAATCTCAAACGATTTTTCCGAATTACATCTATAATTATCCGCAATTCTGCATTTTGCATTTTGCATTCTGCATTAAAAGAAAATCATAACCGCTCCCGCGACAATCATGATAAAATAAAACAGCGGCGCAAGCGTTTCGTTCGGGATTTTTTTTAAAAGGAGCGCGCCTATAATACCGCCGACAAGTACCCCCGCGCCCGCTCCTATGAGGACGGGGACTTCAGCCGCGCCGCGTGTGAGATAGATCGCTCCGCTTATCACGGAAAGGGGGAGTATCACGGCGAGCGCGGTCGCGTGCGCTTTCTTTTTTGGGAGATGAAACGCGCCGATTAAGAGCGGGACGGCTATCATTCCTCCGCCCCCGCCAAAAAAGCCGTTCGCAAACCCTACCGCAATCCCGCCGAGGATCATCAGCCATATTTTTTTCTTTTCTTTTTGCATGTGTTTCTCCCCTTTTTCTTCCCGTTTTTATCCCGCTATATTGTATTATTTATAATAATATGAAAAAAATGCGCTTCTTCGCTTGCTTATTCCCGAAAATTATATTATAATAGTTCGTAACATCAATTTTATTTATAAGGTGTAGAATATGAAAAATTTGAGCAGCAAAAAAACAATGCGTTGGGCGGTCATACTCATTATGATCCTAACATTGGTATTTTCCCTCGCGTCATGCGGACCGACGGACACCGATGAAGACCCCGACACGTCAGTGACCACAACCAATCTTTTTGCCAACGGCGACTTTAAGGAGTTCTCCGGTACGGCGTCGCCGTTTTCTCCGACGAGTTGGAGCGACTCCGTGTCGGATACGGACGAGGACGCTCAAGCGGGCATTCTTTCCGGTGTCATCAACACGGGCGAAGCCTTTTTAAAGGACAGAAAAACGTGGACGAAGGGCGACGCGAAAAATATCGCGAACCCTACCACAAACCACGCGAATGCTACGGCTGACCCGTATGTCCTCATGATATACAATTCTATATCCGCGGCAAAATACTATTACGAGTCCTTTACCGCCGCCGCGGCAAAATACTACAAAGTCACGGTTGACGTCAAGGTTCCCGCGGGTTCGACGGCTCATGTCCGTCTGCGCGGAAACACCCTCGACGAGATTGTAGTCGATTCGTCGGTCGTGGGCGTGGAATGGAACACATATACGTTTTATATTCAATCTCACTCGTCAAATTCCAAATCCGTACAGCTTGAGCTGTGGAACGGATCGAGCGGCACGGGTTACGGCGCGACGGGCGCGGTCTTTTTTGATACCGCCAGCGCGACCGAATTGACCGCGGACGAATGGGCTGACGTAACGGGAAACAACACCGGCGACACACATTTTGTCTCGATGAAGCTCCCTAATCCAAACTTTGACAACTCCACAAGCGTATACAACGAGTCGTATCCCGCCCCTATCACCCCGAGCGATTATACGAGTACGGCGGGTACGTCAAAGGACACCTCAAAAGCGAATGCTTCGGGCGGCAGCAAGATCTCTTACGGTATCGTCCGCGGCGATTATAAGGGAAACACCTCTCTCGGCGAAATTGCCGAGCCTATCGGCGACGGCAGCGATCCGAGCTTTGTCCCGCCGACACCGTTTACGACGGTCAAGGACTTTGTCCTCATGCTCCGCAACAGAGATTATACCGCATACGGCTACAAGGCAAACTCGACCAATACCATTCGTATAGAGCGCGGTCAGTTCTACGCTATCAGCGTGTGGGTCAAGACCGTCGATCTTCTTTCGGTCGCGTATACCCCTTATCCGAGCGGTCCTTATTTCAAAAATTCCGACGGAGTTTACACTCAAATATATTCGAGCTTCTCCGTTGCGGGCGAATACGCTCTCGCTATCAGAAACAACGCTTATCCTACGATAGACGGTTCTACGAC
>JAITOQ010000089.1 GCA_031289865.1 Clostridiales bacterium | reverse complement strand
GGCTATCGGTATCGCGCTCGCTGGTAACGGGACGATCCCCGCGGTCTATGCGGAGCGGATACGGCTTGCAAAATGTGCGGGGAGCGAGGTCATGTCGCTCTTTCATGCGGGAATCAGTGCGCGGGATATCATTCACCAAAAATCTTTTTTAAACGCGCTCACCGTCGATACCGCGCTCGGCTGTTCGACAAACACGGTACTCCATCTCACCGCGCTTGCGGAGGAATGCGGCTTTTCGCTCGACTTAAAAAAGGTAAATGAGATAAGCGATAGGACGCCTACGCTATGCAAGCTCGCGCCCGCGGGAAAACACCATGTACAAGACTTAAACCGTGCGGGCGGCGTGTACGCGGTCATAAAAGAACTGACGAAGCGGAATTTAATCGATACTTCGCTCTTGACGGCGAGCGGAAAAACCCTCGGCGAAGCCTTGACGGGCGTCGAGAACCGCGATACGGAGGTAATAAGAAATATCGACGCGCCGTATGCCCCGAAAGGCGGTTTAGCGGTACTCTTCGGGAATCTTGCCGAAGAGGGGAGCGTCGTCAAGCGGAGCGCGGTAGACCCGTCTATGATGTCTTTTACGGGACGCGCACGCGTCTTTGACGGAGAGGACGCGGCTTATGCGGCTATCATCGGGGGAGAAATCAAGAAGGGCGACGTCGTCGTCATTCGTTATGAGGGTCCTATCGGCGGTCCCGGCATGAGAGAAATGCTTTCGCCGACCGCCGCGCTCGCGGGAATGGGACTCGACAAGGACGTCGCCCTTATCACGGACGGGAGGTTTTCGGGAGCGACACGCGGAGCGGCTGTCGGACACGTCGCGCCGGAGGCGGCACGCGGCGGTTTGATAGCGTACGCTTTGGACGGCGATTTGATAGAGATCGATATTCCTAATTATTCGCTGACCCTCAAGGTGTCAAATGCGGAAATTGAAGCGCGCAAAAAGACCGTAAAGACAAAGACAAACGACGGGTTGACGGGTTATCTCAAAAAGTATGTTCGGCTGTTGTCTTGAAAAAAATTGGAAAAACGGGACTTTCTGTAAAATGTTAAAAATTTAACGTCATTTTGCTTGCTAAAAAAACGCGTTTGGTATAAAATAATTGTGACAAAAAATTTGGAGGAAACGAAACGAATGGCAAACGTAGTAAAAGTTGGTATCAACGGGTTCGGGCGTATCGGTAGGCTGGTATTCAGAGCCGCGATGAACAATCCTAACGTACAAGTGGTGGGAATTAACGATCCGTTTGTAGACCTTGAGTACATGAAGTATATGCTGAAATATGACAGCATTCACGGACAGTTCAAGGGAAAGATTTCCGATGAGGACGGTAAACTCGTCGTCAACGGACAAAAGATCACGGTATTTGCGGAAAAAGATCCCGCGGCTATCAAGTGGTCGGAGAGCGGCGCGGAATATATCGCCGAGGCGACGGGCGTATTTACGGATATCGCGGGCGCATCCGCTCACTTTGCGGGCGGCGCAAAAAAGGTTGTCATCACCGCTCCGTCTAAGGACGCTCCTATGTTTGTCATGGGCGTAAACAATAACAAGTATACAAAAGACCTCAAGGTCGTTTCAAACGCGAGCTGTACGACAAACTGTCTTGCTCCTCTCGCAAAGGTCATCAACGACAAATTCGGTCTTGTAGAGGGCCTTATGACTACGGTTCACTCCACTACCGCAACCCAAAAGACGGTTGACGGTCCTTCTAAAAAGGATTGGAGAGGCGGGCGCGCAGCGTCAAACAACATTATTCCGTCGAGCACGGGCGCGGCAAAAGCCGTCGGCAAGGTTATTCCCGAACTAAACGGAAAACTCACGGGTATGTCCTTTAGAGTCCCGACCCTCGACGTGTCGGTCGTAGACTTAACTTGCAAGCTTGCAAAGCCTACCACCCTCGAAAAAATCAACGATGCTATCAAAAAAGCCGCTAAAGGACCTATGAAGGGTATTTTGGCATACACCGAGGACGAGGTTGTCTCCACCGACTTTATCGGCGACGCTCACACCTCGATCTATGACGCAAAAGCGGGTATCATGCTCACCCCGACATTTGTCAAACTCATTTCGTGGTACGACAATGAGTGGGGCTATAGCAACAAAGTAGTCGATCTCATCAACTACATCGCCACGATAGACGCGCAATAATATTTTTAAAAACATTTTTAAAAGGTCGGATTTTTTCCGATCTTTTTTAATGCAAGGATTACAAACTATAGGATTTTAAGGAGTATTTAAATGTATTTTTTAAGAACAGCAAAACGGTAGATACTGTGTATTTGGAAAAAGGCAAGAGATTGTTTACCGATTATTGAGTATTTGAAGAAGAAGAATTCGGATACCTTTACGGCTATATTGCTTTGCGAAAATTAAAAAAGGAAAGACTGTCAAAGTATTACTCTCGGCAACATGATAAGAGCGTCTTCCAACGAGGTCGCTTTTTTTCATTTTTTAATAATATTTTGTCGGTTGCCGAATAGCTTTTTTATTTTTTTATGATATTCTGTTGATTGCTGAAGAGGTAATTGAGGGTGTCGATGATGGCGGCGGGGGTGTCGTCGGGGTATTGGGTGACGGCGACGCGAAGGGCGGCAAAGAGCATTGACACGCGGACGTTGATGAAATATTTCCAATTTCGGATATCGAGGCGGGCAAATTCCTTGATAAAGGAAAACTTCGTTTCGATTATCGAGGATACTTGAGTTTGAAACCATTCATATAGATTGGCGTCTATAAGCGAAAGAAACAGCGTTTTTTTGTTTAGCCAAATGTCAAATAGGGTATTCAATAAATCGTCGATACTATTCGTTTTTTCGTTGGCTATGTGCGCGGAGAGCGCGGAAAAAATGGCTTCCGTTTGATAAAGGATAACGTCGGATTTGTCGTCAAAAAGTCTGTAAAAGGTTGCTCTGCCGACCCCCGCGCATTCCGCAATCTCTGTAACGGTTAATATAGAGTACGGTTTTTTTTGCATGAGACTATTTAACCCGTCGCAAATCAACCTTGCCGAATCACGCTTGCGTTTGTCGTTTCCGATACGATACATTTGAACCTCCTCTGTTTCACCGCTTTTCTTTTGCGAACGTCTTGAATTTTCAGCGCAAGGTACGGTACGTAGTTCCCGATACGATACATTTGCGCCTCTTATGTTCCACTTCTTAAAAGCGGGGGTTTTCTTTTCCGAACGTCTTGAATTTCAGTGTAAGATATGGTACAATAGTATCATATCTTGAG
>JAITOQ010000208.1 GCA_031289865.1 Clostridiales bacterium | reverse complement strand
CTGAAGAGGCGAAAGGTATCGAGGAATTCTATACGAAGATCGACGACAACGCAAACAAGCTCCCTAAAGCTCTGAAAGCCGAGTTGGACGGATTGATCAAGAGATTGAAGTAAAAATTGTTTTGTATGGGACGATGCTTTTACCAAAAGTCGGTGTCCTCTTGTATGGGACGATGCCTTCATCGTCCCGTATCCGAATAAAAAAACCTTTGTCATTCTGAGCGGAGCAAAGAATCTTGAACGATTGTTCACACAAAATCAAAATCCAACGAAACGGAGAAACAGTAAATGAAACGCGACATTACACATATCGGGGGGGGGGTTACTATTTAGCCTCCAAACAGCTCAAAAAAGCCTCGTAGCGGGGCGCGTTTCAACTGTCAAAAATCCGATAAAACACGGTAAAATAGCCGTCACGGGTCTGTAATAGGACTCGCGGCGGCTTTTTATATTTACAAAAATAGAATAGAAAACGCGCTGTCATCGTAGGGGACGATGCATTCATCGTCCCACAAAAAAGCCCGTGTCATTCTGAGCGAAGTGAAGAATCTCAAACGTACAGTCGTATTAAAGCAAAAAAACAAATAAAACCCAAATAAAAAATCAAAAAACAGAGGAGAACAAACACATGAAGAGATGTCCAAATTGCGGAAAGCCCCACTACGACGACGTAAATTTTTGCGGGATTTGCGGTCAGTCATTAGAGGACAAAAGAAAGCAATGTCCGAACTGCGGAAAGGTCTATGAGGACGAAGAAACGGTCTTTTGCGAGGTATGCGGGAACCGTTTAGAGAGAATATCGGGAGCAAGTTCGATTACCTATGAGAATACTGTATCGGAAGAAAGTTCGGAAGTAACCCTATCCGAAGTTGTCTTTTTAACCGAAACCGCTGAAACCGCCGAAAACGCAACAAATACTGATTCGGACGGAGTATCGGGAGCGATTTTACCCGTTGTCATATCCGCGCCCGTCATGAATTCCAACGTCGGAGCGGCTTTGCCCGCTGTCGGAGCGGCGGTTTTGTCTACGGTTGTGTCAGCACCTACTTCGTCCGCGACCGTACCTACGGTAGGTCAATCAAAGTTTGACGGCAGTATATTCGGCTTGATAGGTGTGAAGATAGTACAAATGTTGCTTACGGGTATCACGCTCGGTATCGGTTATCCGTGGGCGATAGCTTACGGCGAAAAGTGGATAGCGGGTCACACCGTGATAGACGGACGGCGGTTGACGTTTACGGGGACGGGCGGTTCGCTTATCGGACAATATATCAAATGGTGGCTGCTCGGAATCATCACGTTTGGGATATATATGCTTTGGATGCCTATCAATATGAGGAAATGGGTGGTAAAGCATACGGTTATCGAGGGCGGTCAAGCGGGTGAATCGCGCTTTGACGGAGGACTGTTCGCGCTAATCGGTATCAAGATATTAAATAAAATCGCGTTGATTATCACCGTGATAGCCGTTGTTACACTATTCGGTAAGCTCGGTCTCGGCGCAACTTTCGGCGAGATAATTATCAATCTTGTGTTTGCTGTAGGCGCGCTCGGCTTTTTGTTGCCGTGGACATTTTGCGTCTATCATAAATGGATGACCACCCGTACGGTAATTAACGGTCAAAGGCTCACCTTTGACGGAAAAACCACCGACCTCTTTAAACAATATCTCAAATGGTTTGCCTTAAGTATAATCACATGCGGGATTTACGCCTTTGCGCTCGGTATCAAAATGAAGCAATGGGTGGTAAAGAATATTTCGGGACTTGGAGGATATAGCGAGGGAAATGTAAGCGGCACTGCAATATTGACAACGAAGTCAAAGAATATTTTCGGTTTTACAATCGTCGGAGTCGTGGTATTTGCGTTGTTGGCTTTATTTATTCCACCGTTATCTTTGTATTTTGGTGAACCGCTTGTCGGAATGGTTCTATTATTCAGCGGTGGAATTGTGATTATCTTATATATTATACGCATTTTTACATGGAATTGAAAATGCATTCATTTATTATGTATCTTATTTACTTTTTGAGAAAGAAAGGGCTTGCTTTTTAGATAAAAATCATATATAATTCTTATATGAAAAAATCATTGTCCGAGATGACCCTTGCGGAGCTTTGGGAATTGTTTCCGATTGTTTTGGAGCCGTACAACCCTATGTGGGAGGTATGGTTTTTTGACGAGGCGGCGGAGCTTAGGCGTGTGTTGGGGGACGGTGTTGCGCGGATAAGTCATATCGGGAGCACGGCGGTCAAGGGGCTTTTAGCAAAGCCGACGGTGGATATTTTGGCTGAATTACACGCGGAGAGCGGCGTCGCTTTTGTAAAAGAACGCTTGTTGTCAAACGGTTGGCTACTCATGAGTGAAAGGCTATCGAGCGTCGGCGAGAATAAGGTGAGCGGTGGAAATGTGGAAACGGAACTACTAATGAGTGAAATACCGTCGAGTATCGGCACGAATAAGGTGAGCGGTGGAAATGCGGAAACGGAGCTGTTGTTGTCAAACGTGAGTGAAACACCGTCGCCAAATTTTAGATTGTCCTTTAACAAAGGCTATACGCCCGACGGATATGCGGAGCGCGTCTTTCATCTCCACGTCGTACCGTTAGGGGAGTGCGGCGAGATTTATTTTCGTGATTTTTTGCGCGCAAACGCGGAGGTTGCAAGGGAGTACGAAAGGCTTAAGCTTTCGTTAAAACAAAAATATGAGCATGACCGCGACGCTTATACTGCGGCAAAAGCCGAATTTATTGCGAAATATACCGTAAAACCGACAGACGGTGTAGTTAAAAAATCGGGGGAATGAAATGAAAAAAACATTTTTTACAATTTTATTTTGGTTTTGGTCTTGTACTTGGGGCTTTTTTGCGACGGCGGCGGGGCTGATTTACGCGGGACTTATGAGGGCGAGGGGGTTTCGTCCGAAGGTGTATCACGGAAACATTTATTTTGAGGGGGTACGCGAGGCGGGCGGTTTTAATCTCGGTCCTTTCTTTTTTTTAGGAACGAAGCATTCGGAATATACCAAAATGCACGAAGCGGGACACGGGATACAAAACCTGATTTTGGGACCGTTTTATCCGCTTGTAGTCGGAATTATTTCGGAGCTGTGGTTTAATAAATGGAGCGTTAAAAACGCGGAGCATCTAAAAACTGACGATTGGACGCTCGAAGAGCGTTGGGATTCTTATGAAAAATGTTGGGTAGAACGCAGCGCGTCCGAACTCGGCAAAAAGTTTTACGGGATTCGTAAGGAAGAATAGCGAGGAATAATACAATATAGTGTGTTTCAGCGACCTAAAAACAACTGTAATGTCGTTTGCCGCATAAAAACACGAATAAGAAGTAAAAGGAGAATTATATGGCAAAACTTAATTCGGAAGAATACAAAGGTTTTGAGGCAATCAGACATGAGGAAAACGGACAAGAGTATTGGCTTGCGCGTGAACTTGCACTCGTTCTTGAATACGTTCAATGGCGTAATTTTGAGCGTGTTATAGATAGGGCAATGCTCGCTTGCAATAATAGTGGGTTCAAGGTTGCAGACCATTTTGCTGAGGTCAGCAAAACGGTCGAAATGCCCTCAAAAGCAAAGCCAAGAATAATAATTGAGTACAAACTCTCTCGCTATGCGTGCTATTTGATTGTTCAAAACGGCGACCCACGAAAGGAAGTCATTGCGCTTGGGCAAACCTATTTTGCCATTCAAACTCGCAGACAAGAGGTTCAAGATGCATTCAATCAGTTGGACGAGGACAGTAAAAGGTTGGTCGTTCGCGGCAACATTAGACAATGGAATCAGTTGCTCGCAGACGCAGCTCACAACGCGGATGTTATTGATGACATAGAATAT